>CAMJHU010000017.1 GCA_946405565.1 uncultured Clostridia bacterium | reverse complement strand
CAGGTTCAGCGGATTCGGTCTTGGCAGTCTCGGCGGCAGTTTCTTCCTTCTGCTTCTGATGGATGTTGTTGATATCCTCGGTGGTGCCGCCGCCGATATCGTCCGGCGCGCGGAACTCGCCCTTGTCCACCAGCCGCATGAAGGCGTCCACCACGTCGGCGGTAAGCTGCGTGCCGCGCACGCTCTTGATAATGGAAACCGCCTTTTCAAAATTCATGCGCTTGCGGTAAGGACGGTTGGAATACATGGCGTCGAAGGTATCCGCCACGGCAATAATCTGCGCCACGCGCGGAATTTCGTCGCCCTTAAGCCCCTTAGGATAGCCCTTGCCGTCGGGACGCTCGTGATGGAATCCCGCGCCGATGGCCAATTCCGGCATGATGCTGATGCCCTTGAGGGTTTCGTAGCCGAGAGCGGGGTGCGACTTGATGATCGCGAATTCCTCATCGGTGAGCTTGCCCGGCTTGTTGAGAACCTCGGGCGGCACGCCGACCTTGCCGATGTCGTGCATCAGCGCGATGTTGTAATATTGCTGGATGGTTTCCTCATCATAACCCAGCTCTCTTGCCAGCATGACGGTGTACTGTGCCACGCGGGAGGAGTGACCGTTGGTGTAGGTATCCTTCATATCAATGACCTTGGCGAAGGCTTCCACGATTTCGCGGATGAGCTGCTTCTGTTCGTTTTCCTTTTTGAGGAACGCCTTGGTCTTGCGGTGGATATACAGCATGACGAGTGCGCCTACCATCAGCGCGCCCAGCGCGACGGCGGCAAGGCGGAACCAGAGCAGCTCATAGAGCGCCTTTTCCTTGACGATGCGCACGGACATTTCCTGATTGCTTTCCCCCTGCGCATCGGCAATCGAAAGCACGAAGTCGTAATTGCCGCCTTTGAGGTTGGTGTAGTCAATGGGGGTGAGTTCGCTGCGGAGAATCGTGGTATCGTGGTCGTCGAAGCCTTTGAGACGGTACGTCACCTGCGGGTTCATGAGGGAATAGTTGAAGACGTAGCTGTAAATGGTGAGTTTTTTGGTGTCGGAGGGAATGGTGATTTTTCCATCCTCGCCGGTGAAAAAGCGCTTGCCGTCAGCGGAAACATAGGGAACCGCTATCTTGACATTGCTGACGTCTTCATAGGAATTTTCAATATTGACCTTCGCCACGCCGGTGGTGCCGGCAATATACAGATCTCCGGCGGGCGTGAGCGCACTGTAAGAATTCGCCGTGGCAATCACCGAGAGACCGTTATCCCTGCCATAATAACGCGGGTTGAGGTCGCCGTTGGCAATCAGTTCATCCGCCGACAGCACATAGATGCCGTTGCTGCTGAGAATCCACATATCGCCCTTGCTGTTTTCATACAGGTCGAAGTTATTGGAATAGGGGAAATTCTGGACGGTGGTGACATTGCCGATTTCGTCCATATAGGCGAGCGAATTGCTGGTGACGATCCAGATCACGTTGCGGGAGGTGTCCTCCTTCAGACGCATGACCACCTCGGAAGCAAGACCTGCAGGAATGCCGACGTGTCTGGCTTTGCCGTCGGAGAGGAAATAGATGCCGTCGCCGTCCGTACCGATGATCATCTGACCGCTGCGGGTTTCAATGGCGGTGAGGATTTCGGTATTGTTGATGCCGACGGTATCGTTGTAGACCTGCGTCACGGTGTCGTCCTGAATCAGCGCCAGACCGCCCGAACAGACCGCCATAAAGCTGCCGTCCTGCTTTTCAAAGACGGTTCTCACGCGGTCGGAAGGCATACCGTCCTCTGTGCTGAAACGGGTGACAGTGCCGCCGTCCGCAGCGTATTGATAGCGCAGCAGCGCGGTTTCGCCGTAGGTGGCAATCCAGATGCGATCCTTGCTGTCGGGAATGATGGAACGGATACGGCAGCCTTCCAGCATATCGAGCAGATTGGTGGCTTCCAGCGGTTCGCCGGAAGCCGTGACTGCCGAAACCAGCGGCAGTTCATCCAATGTCTGTTCATTCTGAAGCACGGTCAGACCGTTGTTTTTACTGCCGATAAACAGCATACCGTGATACATACAGGTCGCGTTGATGACGTCGGAGGGAAGGCTGTACCGCTGGGTGATGTTGGCAAACTGATTGGGCACCACCTTCATGACGCCCTGCTTGGAGGAGGGAACCCAGAGATTTCCCTGATAATCCGCCATCACGCCTTCGGCGGAGCTGTCGAGCGGCAGGTGATCGATTTTTTGGAAGCTGCCGTTCCGGAGTACGCCGATGCCGTTGTTGGCACTGACCCACACCTGATCCCCGATTTTGTTGACGGAATTGACATAGTCCAAGGGAGAAATATCATAGGACTTAATGTCCTGCAATTCGTTATCGTATTTTCCGTAATACAGTTCGCTGCCGGAAGTGCCGATGTAGACATAGCCGGGGTTTTCGTCATCGGGCAGAATGGCACGGATGCCGCTGATGCCCGTCACCGTCGAACCGCTCATCGAGGTGAGCTTGCCGTCCTGCATGGTAAAGATGGCGCCGCTGTTGGTCACGCCGTAAATCACCTGATCCACGCCCAGATGCAGTGCGCATATATATTCGGAGTTGAGACGGATATCATCATTGACCGGCGTGAGGTTCATATCGGTGTCAATGATACACACACCCTGCGTGGAACCGATATAAATCGTTCCGTCGGGCGCTTCCACAATGGCGCGGATGGACCGGGAACGCAGACCGTCCGCCTTGGTATAGAAGCGGAACGATTCCTTTTCCATCACTGCCACGCCGCTGTCATTGGTTCCCACCCAGAGGCGCTGCTTGCTGTCCACAAAGAGGCTCACCACGCTGGCGATACCGGTCGTGGAATCAATGCGCTCAAAGGTGTTGCCGTCGTAACGGATGAGACCGCTGTAACTGCCGATCCAGAGGAAGCCGTCGGAGGTGGTTGCCAGCGCGTTGGCTTCGGAGGTAGGAAGCCCGTTGGTGTTGTCATAGAGGATCGCGGAATAGCCATCGCCCTGCTCGACCAGACTGACTGCCACCGTGCTGGAATCCGAGCCGGCTGCCATTACGGTCAGACCCGACAGCGGCAGCATAACCGTCAGCGACAGTGCCAAACAGGCGCATAAACAGGTTCTGATGGTTTTGCGAAACATTCATGATCTCTCCTTTGCTGATTTTTTGAAATACTCTGATGCCTGTGCCGTATAAAATACGGCGTATATACATTTATTATAGCCTGTTTATGGGGGTTTGTCAATCGCAAAACAAAACAGTTGCCGTGAATCTTTTAATTTTACGGTTGCAAAAAGGCGCGGTTATTGATATAATCATACCTGTATGGATGGTTCATCGACCATTCCACCCATTGAAAGAAAGGGACGAAAGCTATGTTGTTTGACAATGAAGACGTAATCGAAACCAAAACCCCGGCGGAACCGTCGGAAGAGGAAACGGCAGCGGAATTTGCGGAGGAAGCCGACAGGGAAGACATTCCCGAAGAAACCGACGAGGAACCCGAGGAAACCGAGGAGGATTCGGAGTATGACCCGGACGTGGTCATCGAGGACGACGGCAGAGGACTCTCCGACAGCGAGATTGTGATTTATCAGACGGCGGACGGTTCGGTGGCGCTGGATGTGCCGCTGGAGAATGAAACCGTCTGGCTGACCCAGAAGCAGATGAAGGAGCTTTTCGGACGGGACATTTCGGGCATTTCGCGCCACATCTCCAACATCTTCAAGGACGGCGAGGTGGAAAAGGAAGGCAACGTCTATTATGCACGCTCCGAACGCACCGGCAAGCCGATTGCCTATTACAGCCTCGACGTGATTCTCTCAGTGGGCTACCGCGTGAAATCCAAGCGCGCCGTGGAATTCCGCAAATGGGCGAGCGGCGTGCTGCGGGAATATATCCTGCGCGGCTACGCCGCCAACGAACAGCGCATGAAGCAGCTCGGCGAGGTCATCCAGATCATGAAACGCGCCCGGAATATGCTGGAGGCGCGTCAGATTCTCGACGTGGTGGAGAGCTATGCGACCGCGCTCGACCTGCTGGACGATTACGACCACCAGTGCATTCCCAAGCCGCGCGGCAGTGAGGCGACCTATGTCATTTCCTATGAGGAATGCCGCGAGCTGATCGACGGCATGAAGTTCAACGCCGACAGCGACCTCTTCGGCAACGAGAAGGACGACAGCTTCAAGGCGAGTATCGCCGCCATCTACCAGACCTTCTTCGGCGAGGACGTGTATCCGTCGCTTGAGGAAAAGGCGGCGAACCTGCTCTATTTCGTCACCAAGAACCACTCCTTCTCCGACGGCAACAAGCGTATCGCGGCGGCGGTGTTCCTCTATTTCCTCGACAAGAACGGCATTCTCTTCAACGAAGAGGGAGACAAGATTATCGCGGACTATACCCTTGTCGCCATTACGCTGATGATTGCCGAATCCCGCGCCGAGGAAAAGGAAGCGATGGTCAGCCTGATTATGAATTTCCTGCACTGAAGCGGGTAAGGTAGAAATGATATGAAACACCATTTGCCAAATGATTTCCCCGACTATCTGGAATGTGAAAAACACTGGGTATACTGCTGTCTGATTGCGGCGGCGGGGTGGTTCGGCGCCTATACCTATCTGCTGCGGGGCGGGGTGTTCTGCAACGCGCAGACCGCCAACATCGTGCTGCTGTCCATGGCACTGGGCAGGGGCGACTGGAAGGGCGCGGCGTATCTGCTCGTGCCCATTACCGCCTACTTTGCGGGGGCGTTCTGTTCGGAATACCTGGGCAAAACGGTCAAACGCCTGCATTTCCTCCGCTGGGACACCATGCTCATCGGCGGGGAAATTGTCACGGTGGTGCTGCTGGGCTGTCTGCCGGGCAGCGTCCCCCATCAGATCACGCAGATCACCCTGAATTTTCTCTGCTCGATGCAGTTCAACACCTTCCGCCAGTCCGAGGGAATCCCCGCCGCCACCACCTTTGTCACCAATCATATCCGGCAGGTGGGCGCCAATCTCGCCAAATATGTCCGCCACAGGGACGCGGCTTCGGCGGCACTGGTCAGGACGCACGGCTCCATGATTTTGTGCTTCTTTCTGGGCGGTGTGGCGTCGGCGATCGGCTGTCGGCTTTTCTCTTACCGTTCGCTCTGGGGTGCGGCGGTTATCCTGCTGGCAGTGTTTGTGAAGCTGGTGTACGCGGACTTGTCCTATGAAAAGAATCTGCTGGAGCGTGTGCCGCACGGTCATTGAAGGGAGCGCGCATTGCTTGGATAAAATATGCCGGTGCTTCTGGTGTAATTTGAAAAATCCCGCTTATGTCCGTTACCACGACGACGAGTGGGGAAGACCCTGCCACGATGACAGAAAACTATATGAACTGCTGCTGCTGGAAAGTTTTCAGGCAGGTCTGTCATGGGAATGTATTTTAAATAAACGGGAAGCGTTCCGCACCGCCTTTGACGGGTTTGACGTGGACAAAGTTGCCCTGTATGACGAAGCAAAAATCGGGTCGCTGATGCAGGACAGCGGCATTGTGCGCAACAGGCGCAAAATTGCCGCCGCTGTGAAAAACAGCCGTGTCTTTCAAAGCATTCAAGCCCCATACGGCAGTTTTGACCACTATATATGGGACTTCACAGACGGCAAAGTGCAGTACGAACCCTGTAACGCGGTGACACGCAGTCCGCTTTCCGACCGCCTTTCGGCAGATCTCAGACAGCGCGGCATGACCTTTGTCGGCACCACTATCGTGTATGCGTATTTGCAGGCGATTGGCGTGATCAACGGTCACACTTCGGAGTGCTTTTTGCACGTAAATAATCATTCCGTTACGAAAGGGGAACCAAAACCGTATGGCTGACGATTTCGCGCAAAGTTCCGCGCCGCATTTCCGGCAGACCGATATCCCGCTGTATGCCACGGTTCACCGGCTGATCGCGCTGGGCATTCTGCTCATTTTCCCGCTGATTCATTACGGCGGCCGGGTGCCGGTGATGGTGCTGTTCGCGGTACTCAGCGCCGTGGGAACCGAAGCGCTGTGGAATGTCATCGCGGGGCGCGCGCAGACGCTCGACGACCTGACCGCCGTGGAAATCGGCGTGACCTGCGCACTGCTGATGCCTGCGCGGGCGGAATACTGGCTGGCGGTCTTTACGGCGGCAGCCGCGATTGCCGTGGGCAAAATGCCCTTCGGCGGGGTGAGCCGCACGCCGTTTGTCCCCGCCTCGGTGGGTTATGGCATGGCGGCGGTGTGCTTTCCGGAGGAAACCTTCACCTTTTCCCGCGTGAATGAGCATATCATCGACAGGCTCTATGCCTTCAGCTCCAATGAACTCGCGCCGGAAGCGTTTTCGCCCATCGAGATGCTGCGCCGCGGGCAAGACCCCAGTGTGCATCCGGGCGAATATTTTCTGGGTGAAATGGCGGGACCGATGGGAACCGCTTCGGCGGCACTGCTGGTGATGGCGGGGCTCTGGCTGTATATGAGCGGCAATCTGGCGTGGCAGTGTGTGGCGTCCTTTTCGCTTGCCACAGCGGTGGTGTCCTTCGCGATACCCTATCCCGCCGCCGGAACGGCGTTCGGGCTGTTTTACGATCTGCTGAGCGGTTCGACCTTCTTCTGCTGCGTTTTTATGGCAGCCTGCCCGTACTATTGTCCAAAGCTGGCGACGGCGCGCTATGTCTGGGGCGGCATCTGCGGGGCGCTGTCGGTGCTGATCCAGCACTTCGGCAGCGTGGAAGCGGGCGGCGCCTTCGCGGTGCTGCTGATGTGTCCGCTCGCCGTACCCTTTGACCGCATGGTCTGGACGCTGCGAAGCAAGGATATTTCGTGGCGCACGGTATGGCAGGCGATAGCCGGAAAAAGTGAATGGTGAATGGTGAATAGTGAAAATGGGAAGGGAGAGAACCAACCGCATTGAATCCAAAAGAAGCATGGAGCCGTCCCCGGCTGGCACGACCTACGGGATTTTCGCGCGCGGTCAGCTACGAAAACGGCATGGGCGAAGAACACCCCCTGCTGCGTCGGGGAGCCGGTGCGGCAAGCATTGCGGGGGCGTGTACGTCCGCCGGAAACGCGCTGACCCTGACGCTGGTCATGCTGGTGCTTTGCCTCGCGATGGGCGTGGTATACATCTATGAACGGGGGGAATACCGTCAGCCGATGCGGACGGTGCTGTATCTGGTGCCTTCGGCGTTTATCACGGAACTGTGCGCGCTGGCAGCCGGTGCGATGGTCCCCGACACGCTGCGCCGTATCGGGATGTATCTCCCGCTGCTGGCGGTGGATGCGCTGGTACTGTCGCGGCTGCAGATCGATGCGCCGTTTCTGCCGCCGACGCAGGCACTTCCTGAGGCGCTGCGGCTGTGGTGGCTGTATGCCGTGGCGGCAATGACCGTGGGTGCGCTGCGGGAATGGCTGGGACAGGGAACGATTTTCGGATGGCACCTCCTTCTCCCGGGCGGTATCGGCGGCATGAATCTCGCCTTTGCCGGATTTATTCTGCTGGGATTTGTGCTGGCGGTCAAACGACGGCGGGGATAGCGATTATATGACGATAAAAGCCTGTTTTGTAACGGAATGCGAAACAGGCTTTTTTTGAGTGCGTCTCATACGTCGGCTGACCGTAAAGCACCTGCCACCATCATTACCATAAAGCCGACCCAAAAAACCGATTTGGGAAAATCGGCAGGCAGCAGGTGAAAATCGGCAGGGGGCTAAGGGGTTGTCATGGTGCGGGGTTTATGGTATAGTATAGTATAGTATATTATATTATATTATATTAAGCAAAAAAAGAAGAAACTCATTTGTCTTGTATGGAGTGTGGAGGAAGTGTCGCACAATGAACATCGCCCTGGTGGACGACGTGGAACGGGACAGACGTCGGCTGGAATACATTCTGAAAGAATATGACCGGATTAACCGGGTGGATATGCGTTTTTATCACTATGCCGGCGGAGAAGCCCTGCTGCGGGATTTTCAGCCGTTCGGATTTGCCGTGATTTTTCTGGATATCTTTATGGACGGGATGACAGGTATGGAACTGGCCCGTCGCATCCGCGAGAAGGATGACGCTGCCGTACTGGTGTTTCTGACGACCAGCGGGACGCACTATTCCGAGGCGTTTGACGTGTTTGCCTCCGCTTATCTGCGCAAGCCCTGCGCCGAGGAAGAGGTATTCCGCGCGATGGATCATATCCTGCGTCTCCGCACGCAGAAAGAAAAGCGCTTTGACTTTTCCTTTGACCGCAGGGATTACAGCCTGCGTTACGCGGACCTTGTATCGCTGGAAACCAGCGGCAATTATCTTACCATTGTCGATCGCGGCGGGAATTCCTACCGGACGCGCATGACCTTTTCCGCGGCGGAAAGTCTTCTTGACACCCGGTTTCTCACGCTGATGAAGGGCATTATGGTGAATATGGACTATATCGTACAGATTGCCGACGGCAAATGCTTCCTGCGGGGCGGTACGGTCTTTCCGCTTCACGTCAAGAACCAGAAGGAACTCAAGCAGAAGTGGCTCAACTTCAAATTTGCCAAAATCCGCGGGGAACTGGATGACCTTCATGACGCCCGCGAAGGAAGCGGTGCAACGGATCAACTTGTTTTTCGGGAGAATCCGCGATGCTGAATGACAGTCTTTCCTATCTCGTTTTTTTTCCGGCAGCCGTGCTTTGTTTTCTTCCCATGGCGCACCAGCTGCGGTACAGCCGTCTGCGGACGCTGCTGATGGGGGTGGGGCTGATCACCGCCGTCTCCGCGGTCGGCTTATGGCTGACTCGCTGGCTGAATACCGACGACAACGATCTCCTGCTGCCGCTGCTGATGTTCTTCTTTGTGTTGTATCATCACAGTCTGAAGGTGCATATCAGCAAATCGCTGGCGGTCTTCTGCGCCTGTACCGCGTTTCTGTCGATTCTCTCCAACGGCGCGATCTGCTTCGACGCGTACTTAGATATCCTGCCGACCGTCAACACGGATTCATGGGACGGGCGTCTGTTTCAGATCAGCGTGGGCTGGGCGGCGGTACTGGTGCTGGCGCGTCCCTATATAAAGTATGGCAGTATGCTCATTGACCGCACCGAGCAGCCCCGGATATGGTATGCCACAATTCTGTTTTCCGCCACGGTGTTTGCGGTGAACATGCTGCTGCTGCCGGTGGAATACGCGGTGATTGAGCAGCCGGAACTGCGAATCTATATGGTGCTGGTGCTGATCGCCCTTCTGATTCTTTGGCTGCTGATGCAGGGCATTTTCTTCCTCATCGTGTCGGGGATTCTCAACGCGGCGGAAATCGAGGCGAAAAACCGCTTTCTGGAGACACAGAAGCATGAATTTGATTCGCAGCAGCGCTACATCAAAGCCACCGAAAAGGTCCGCCACGACTTCCGTCAGAGTATCCGCACCATGAGCGAACTGTATGAAGCGGGCGACTATGGAGAACTGGGAGAATATCTGCGGCAGTATGTCAGAACCATGCCGACCGGCGATATCTGTTCCTTCTGCGACAACACCGCCCTTAACGCGCTGCTCAATTATTATGTACACGTCGCGGGGGAAAACGGGATTTCCTTTACCCCCCGCATTCGGCTTCCCGAAAAACTGCTGGTTTCGGATGTGGATCTCTGCAATATGATCGGCAACATTCTGGAAAATGCCATTATCGCCTGTCAGAAGGCGGATGAAAAATATATCCGGCTTTCCGCCATTGCCGAGGACGATATACAGTTGTATATTGTCGTGGTCAACAGCTTCAGCGGCGACGTATCCCGGAATCATGACGGTCGCTGTCTCTCCGTGTCTCACGGAGGAAACGGCATCGGACTGTGGTCCGTCATCTCTACCGCCGAATCTTATGGAGGTGTGGCGCAGTTTTCTCATGAGGGCAAGCGTTTTTACAGCAGTATAGCCATTCCGTTGGATGGCTGACGCCCTGCGGAAAAGGAGCATGAAAGAAACATGATCACATTATCTGTGGACAGTCGGGTAAGTGTCACGTCATGGCTGCGGAGATTGCTTTATCAGATCGACCCGGACGGTCGGCATCTGACCGCCAATTGCGTGAAAGACGCGCTGGCGTTGTTATCTGACGATGTCCAAATTATTTTTTTAGCCATCACCATGCCGGATGAGGACAGCATGAACACGGCGCGCCTGATGCAGCAGGAACACCACTCACTGAATATCATCTTTCTGACCGATGATACCCAGTATCCTGTGTCGGTTTACAGCGTGTACCCCAGCGGTTTGCTGACCAATCCCGCCAGTGAGCAGGATATCCGGCGGGAACTGCGTCATCTCCGGTTTCCCCTTTCGTCGGAGCAAAAGCGGCTTTGGGTGCGGTGCCGTCCGTTTGGCGTGTTCGTGGACAATTATCCGTTCGGATTTCAATGTGACAAAACCATTGAGTTGTTTGCCTATCTGATTTATAAAAACGGCGCGTTTGCTACCAACGGAGAACTGCTGGGGATTCTGTGGGACGGCAATCCCAACAAGGCAGTTCGTCTGCGGCAATTGATTATGGATATGCGCGCCTGTCTTCAATCCGTGGGCGCCGGACAGATGATTGTCAAGAAGTACGGCAAAATCGCGCTGGATATGAGCCACATTGTCTGTGACGGCGTCACAGACAGCATTGCGGAGGAATATAACTGGTATTGAGGCAGAATCGTATGCCCGATGCCTGAACCATGTGGTTTTCCGCAATTCCCCTTATTCTGTTGACATCCCCTTAACTACCCCATATATGTCTTGTCAGGTATCTGTCGGCTGCCCGCCGGGGCTGCCGGCAGCATACTTGGCAAAACCCGTTTTTACCGGTATCAGCCGCCGCAGGTATTGCCTGCCGCAGGTATTGCCTTATGAGCATAGATGTCGGCGGCTGTATTTTTTTATGCTTGGGAAAATATTACAAAACTGAAACCTTAATTTAGTAAAATATTTACAAAGAAAGTTCTGGGAATGAGAAAAAAAGCCTTTTTTATAACGGTTTACGAACATTTACTGTGATATAATAAGGATCACCCGGTCAAAAGAGTGTGAAGGAGAGAGAGAGTTGAAAGGACTGAAAATTATTACCATCAGGGCATGGAACATGAAGGAGGCAAATACCCTGTCCCAAATATCAGAAAAGACAGGCGTACCGTTTATTGACAATCAGCGCATTCTGACCGAAGCGATATCCTTTGGCGCCGATGAGGAATACTTTCAATGGATGATCAATGATGACTGCCGCAGTCTTCTCTATCATCTGGCAAAAATGCCCGCGAGCAGCGTCTCGGAATTGCAGTCCGCCCGGAGAACGTATTTTTCGATGGTGGAAGCCATCCGGAAGCTGTGCGGGGAACATCACAAGTGCATTTTCAGCGATCAGTTTGCCCCGCTGATTACGCATGAAATCGGTCCGGTGGTGAGGGTGCTGACCTATTCTCCCTCACGGAAGGCTCCGGGTCATACCGCCGCCGGTAAAGAACGCGACAGTCTGCCGCCCCCGGATATGGGAGATTACGATATCATCCTCAATATGGCAACCGTCAATTATGACAAATGTGCCCAGATTATCCATGATCTGGCGCAGTTATGATGCCCGACACAGACAAAAAACACAGTCATTCATTGCTTTTACGCAAAAGCCGGAATGACTGTGTTTTGTTTTGACACAAGTAAAAAATTTACCAGCGAATCCTGCCGGTCAGTTCCCCGGTGGTGCTGCCGAGCATATGGTTCATGGGGTCGTAGATTGCCCGTTCAAAGTGGGTTGCGGTATCGACGTCCTCCGCCAGCAGTTCGCCATAGGGACCGCGCTTGTAGTAATAGGTCACCATATAACAGCCGTCACTCAGTTCCGTGCGGATACTGGTGGTCTTTTTGGGATAGGCAGGCACGTTTTCCACCTTTTTGACGTGAGCGTCAACTGGCTTCATTTTTACCTTCCGGGCATAGACGTGTCTCACTTTTTTCATCGCGCACACCTCTTTCTGACGGGTCAAACTCTTTTATATTAACTTTACCACATACAAGTCAAAAATGCAACCGTTTTTCTGTTGGTATGCAGGGCAACCGCATGAGTAAGGAACTATGCAGAATTTAATCAGTCATTTTCTGCCTGAAATTACAGTATGCT
>CAMJHU010000016.1 GCA_946405565.1 uncultured Clostridia bacterium | reverse complement strand
AATGACTGATTAAATTCTGCATAGTTCCTAAGTATCTTTTACTGATTTCATTGTCCTCTTGACGGGGCGCGCATCACTTCTTGCCAATCCATACCGGTGATTATTTTTCTGTCAGCCCTTATGATATTCCGCCCGGAGAATCCCGTAATAGCTCATGTCTCCGACGCCCTGATTATTCCATCCCCGCTGCCGGAGCGTACCCTCGTACTGCAGACCGCATTTGCGCATGACGTCGCCCGAATGGGGGTTGCGCACATCATGGCGGGCTTCCACGCGATTCATGCCCACTTCGTCAAATAAAAAGGCAATCACAGCGCTCAGCGCTTCGGTCATGATGCCCTGATGCCACCAGCGCTTGCCTATGCAGTAGCCGATTTCCACCCAGCCGATGCGCTCGTCCATGTTGACCGCGCTGATACTGCCGATGGGCTGTCCGATGGCTTTCAGCTCGATGATCCAGTCGTAATAGTGATTATTGAGGTAGTTGTTGTTCACATAATCGATATACGCACTCACGTCTTCTACCCGGCGATAGGTCCGCCACGTCATAAATTTCGTCACGTCGTCATCGCTTGCCCAGTTGTCAAACATCGCCTGCGCGTCCTCCGCACGGAATCGACGGAGCATCAGCCGTTCGGTTTCGATGGGTTGGGTTCCTATGTGATTCATGGAATGGTCTCCTTTCAGCTTGGTTCGGGGAATTTCGTTTTGAAGGGAGGATTGGCAGAATTCGCCCTTCCCCGTTGTGAATCTGGGTGCGATTCGCTTGGCAAGGGCGTTGCCCTTGACCTCGGCAGAGAGCTCACCAAAGCTGTCGCTAGTGACAGCTACTGCACCCCGCGCTCCGCATTCGCTCCGCTAATTATTCCGCTCAGTCAAAGTCCAGCTCCAGCTTCTGACCGTCCTTCCAGAGCCGTTCCAGATCGTAGAATTCTCTCGCTTCTTCACTGAACACGTGTACCACTACCGCGCCGTAATCCATGACAATCCACGAATGGGAACCGTGTCCCTCGATATGACCGGGTGCAATTCCCTCCTGCCGGAGTTTGAATTCCACCTCGTCCGCCAATGCCTTGACGTGGGTGGCGTTGCCGCCGGTGGCAATCACGAAATAGTCCGCGAGTGTCGTGACCTCCTGCACATACAGCACCGAAAGGTTCTTCGAGAGCTTATCACTCAAAATCTTTGCGCAGTACAGCGCCAATTCCTTGGACTCCATTTGCATTCTCCTTTAATAAATCATAAAGTGTTTGTTTAATCTGTCAATACCGGAAACCGGATATCGTCCGCCGTCAGTTTTTCACTGTACGGCATCAGGTATTCGTTAATCTTTGCCGCCGTCTCCGCTTCATCGCAGAGATAATAAGAAGGATTGGGCTTGACCCAATGGTTCGTACCCGGCATGGTAAACATATACAGCGATTCCGGTGAACACGCCTTGACCGGCGCGATGAAGGAACGGATTTCTTCCAGACTCATATCGGTGCTGAATTCACCGTAGCCCGCCCGCAGCAGTCCGAATAGCTGGAGCGGTGACATGGCGGAAACCTTCTCCATCATCGCACGTACAATCCGCCGCTGCGCCCGCACTCTGCCCAGATCACCATCCACGAAAATCTGCCGGTTGCGCATAAAGTTGAGCGTCATGCGACCGTCGAGATGGTTGTCTCCGGCGGGAAGGGTTTCATAATCGGTTTTATTGGGGTAAACCCTCGTCTCCTGCTCCAGATAAACGTCCACGCCGCCCATCGCGTCCACCATCTGTTCAAATCCCTCAAAATCAAACAGCAGATAGTGATCAACCGGCAGACTCAGACGGCTGTTGATACAGCGGATCAGAGCGCTGATATTGCTCTCGGTTTTCTGCGTCACCTTTTTACCGCAGACGATATGCCGTCCCTTCTCGGTTTCATCCTGCGCGACGGCTCTTTGGCATTTGTCACACCAGTCTACCGTCTGGGGATTGGAATAGACCGCGTTGATCTTGTGAGGCGCGAGACTGTCCCGTCCCACATAGGTATCCCGGGGAATCTGCATGACGTTCATTTAGTGGGCTTCATTGTCAAAGCACATCAACCAGATACAGTCGGTCAGCTTGCTGCTCTTGTCCACTCCCACAATAAGGAACTATGCAGAAATAATTAATACATTTTACTTGCTCAAATACGCAAGCAACCAGTATTTTTAAGCAGAAAATGACTGATTAAATTCTGCATAGTTCCTAAGAAAATACGTCACGCGGTCGCGATTGGCTTCCTCGGTAATCAATCGCTGCTGAATGGCGCTGTCATCCAGCGGCGTATCGGAAAATACCGTCTTGGAGCGGTAAACCGATGCCAGCGCAAAGGTGATAAGTACCGTCAGGCACAGGCACAAGGCAATCACGGAAGTGATCATCCGCTGCCTCTGGGCAGCAGTCCGTTGTCGCTGCGAACCGTTGACCGGAGGCCATAGGGACTGCCACAGGGTTCCGGCAGCGTGGGAAATACCGCTTCCCGCAGACATTTTCGGACCTGCCTTCCCCCATACATTTCCTGTATGTACGCGTCCGTTTGACGCGCGGGACTGACGTTCCGCCGACAGTGCCGCGCGTCGCTGTGCCATCGCCAATTCTCTCTCCCGCCGGCGGGAAGGGTCGCGCTTGGTGTAGTGACGGTCTGGTTCATGCGCCATACCCGTCTGCCGGCTGCGGAACAGACGGTCCTCTGCATCATGATCCTCAACGGTATCATATGCCTGATATCCTTCGTCATATTCGTCATACGCACCGTTGATATCGTCATCCTTGCGGTAAGCCATCGCGCTCCCCTCCTTTGCAAACGATAAAGATTATTTTTTCTTCAACGCGTATTTTGCCATCAGAAGTTCATTGTAAGCCCCCACCGTATCGGGGTGCATGGGAGTCCGATCATCGAGACGATCCTGCAGACTGGACGCAAGCGCCTCTTCCATCGCGGCTTCCAGACTGCTGTCCGCCGCTTTCCGGATTTTGTCCACACCCTTGTAGTCGCGTTCCTCGGAAGTGCAGTCCGCCACATAGATGATCTTTTCGAGCAGACTCATTCCCGCCCGTCCGGTGGTATGATAGCGAATGGCATTGCGGATGTCTTCATCGTCCACCCGCAGCACCCGCTGCACATAAATCGCGCCCGTCACGGCGTGCCACAGTTTCGGGGCGTGTTCCTCGTACACGCCGAACGTCAGCCCCCACTGCGCCATCAGATCAAGCTGCTCCTTTTTACTCATGTCCTTGGTCACATCGTGCAGCAGTCCCGCCAGTTCCGCCCGATCAGGATCGCCCCCATATCGGGCAGCCAGACGCACCGCTTCCCGCGCGACATTCACCGAGTGACGGAACCGCCAGTCGGTCAGACGTTCCCGTACCTGACGGGTATAATACTTTCGCTCCTCGTCGGTCATATGACAGTCAGTCCTTTCACCGCTCCGGCGGCGATTGATAAAGCTGGTTTTCCCGAATATACCGCCCCACGCTCTCCGGCACCAGTCCGTCGATGGGCAGTCCCTTTCTCACGCGTTCGCGGATTTCGGACGACGATACGTCCATCGACGGTACGTTCGCGACCATCCCCGGACAGCCTATTCCGGCAAGATGAGCTGCATATGCTTTCAGTTCCTCTGCCGAAACCCCGTCACGCGGCATGGCGCAGAATGTCGCGAGCGTTTTCAGCCGGTCAAAATCATACCAAGTTTCCAGCGACAGAAACATATCCGCGCCCATGATCATATAGAAGTCGCTGTCGGGATACTGCTCGTGCAAAGCCGTCAGCGTGATGACCGAATAGCTTCTGCCCTCGCGCCGGACTTCAAAGTCACTGGTTTGCAGCCAGTCACCCGCTTCCCGCGCCGCCAGACGGCACATTGCCAGCCGCGTTTCGCCCGGTACGTCGGCAGGCGTCTTGTGGGGAGACGTGCCGGTGGGAATCATCAGAAACCGATCCAGCGCCAGCCGTTCCCGCCAGACTTCCGCCAGACGCAGATGCCCGTTGTGCGGCGGATTGAAGGTTCCCCCGAAAAAGCCGATTCTCATGGCGTTATCTTCTGCCCTTTGCCTTGGGCAGTTCAATGACCGGCTTTTCCTTGTTGACCCGGAACAGGACAAACTTGCGTCCGATCACCTGCACCACGTCCGCGCCTGTCGCGGCTGCCAATCGGTCGGCACAGCCCCGTGCGTCGTGCGGAGACGTCTCCAGCGCCTTGCCCTTGACCAGTTCCCGCGCCGTCAGCGCGTCCTCGGTCTGCTTGACAATATTGTCGGTCAGACCGCCCTTGCCCACCATCACGATGGTATCGACGTCTGCCGCAAGTGAACGCAGAAACGCTCTCTGTTTACTGTTGAGCATAGCTCTTCCTCCCCATACCAAATCATCTCAAAACATCCGTCTGTTTGCTGATGCCTGTCATTGTTTCTCTGCCAGCTTCTCCGCCAGCAGACGGAGCGCTTTACCGCGATGGCTGCGCACATCTTTTTCCTCGCCCGAAATCTCGGCGAAGGTCTTGCCGTTGTCCATATAGAACAGCGGGTCATAGCCAAAGCCGTTCTCGCCGCGGTATTCAAATCCGATGATGCCTTCACATTCGCCGCGCACGGTGAAGTAGGAACCGTCGGGATCAGCGCAGCAGATCACGCAGACATACCGCGCCGTGCGCTGTTCATAGGGAACCCCTTCGAGATTTTTCAGCACCAGTTCGTTATTGTCGTCGTCACTGCCGCCGGAGTAGCGTGCGGAATACACTCCCGGCGCACCGCCCAGCGCGTCAATGCAGATGCCCGAATCGTCTGCCAGCGCGGGCATTCCCAGTGCCTTGGCAAAAGCGGTCGCCTTGATAATCGCGTTTGCCTCAAAGGTTTCGCCGTCCTCCACCGGGTCGATGTTCTCGCCGCCGCATTGGGACGGCAGCAGGATGTCAATATGCAGCGGCGCCAGAATGCGCTGAAATTCCTTCACTTTATGGACATTATGCGTCGCCACCACAAATTTTGTCGTTTCCATATGGTTTCTCATTCCTCATCGTCAAAGTCGTCATCATCGTCGTCGAAATCGTCGTCGTCAAAATCGTCGTCATCGTCGAAATCGTCGTCCTCATCGTCCTCCTCCGTGCCGAAGAGCTTGTTTTCAACCCCCATGCGGTCGGCATTGTCAAAGAGCGCCGCCGCGAATGCCTTGGGATTAAAGGGCTGCAAGTCCTCGACGCGTTCGCCCACGCCGATATACTTCACCGGCACACCGAGTTCCTCCCTGATCGCCAGCACCACGCCGCCGCGTGCCGTACCGTCGAGCTTGGTCAGAATGATACCGGTCAGCCCCGCCGCGTCCTTGAAGGCACGCGCCTGGTTGATAGCGTTCTGTCCCGTGGTTGCGTCGAGTACCAGCAGCACCTCGCGGGAGCTGTCGGGGGCTTCACGGTCAATGACGCGGTTGATCTTGGCGAGTTCGTCCATCAGGTGCTTTTTATTATGAAGCCGTCCGGCGGTATCGCAGATCAGGATATCCGCCTTGCGCGCCTTTGCCGCGCTGATGCCGTCAAACACCACTGCCGCGGGGTCGCTGCCTTCGGTGTGCTTCACCAGATCGCACTTGGCGCGTTCCGCCCAGACTTCCAACTGTTCAATCGCCGCCGCGCGGAAGGTATCCGCCGCCGCGATAACACACTTCTTGCCCTCCTTGCGGAAACGGGCGCACATCTTGCCGATGGTCGTGGTCTTGCCCACGCCGTTGACCCCGATGACCAGAATAATGGACGGCTTGGTGTCGAGCTTGAGCGACAGATCCCCTTCCAGCATTTCGGCAATGGTTTCAATCAGCAGGTTGCGTACTTCCTTTGGGTCGGTGGTACCGGTCTGTTTGACCTTACCGCGCAGGGTATCGCAGATTTTCTCCGCGGTCAGCATCCCCACGTCGCCCGCAATCAACAGTTCCTCCAGTTCCTCAAACAGTTCCTCGTCCACCTTGGTGAACCGCTTGAACAGCGCGTCGATCTGACCCATAATGCCGTCGCGCGTCTTCTTTAATCCTTCCTTCAGGCTTTTGAAAAAACCCATAATTCCTTCTTCCTCTCCACAAATAAACTCACAGCCATTGGATAAAGGCTGTCTTATCTTTACAATTATAGCCTGCCCGCTCGTAAAATGCAAGTGTGCTTTGCGCTTTTGAACCGGTCAGCAGCATTATTTTGTAACAGTTTTCGCGTTTTGCCAATTCCTTGGCGTAATCCAGACAGGCGGTCGCCAATCCCTGCCCGCGATACGCTTCGTCTGTCACTACATTTTCGACAAGGGTATACGGGCGCCGTTTCCGCGTCAGATTGGGTATCACCACGCAGGTGCAGGACGAGACGAGCTTTCCGTCAATTTCAGCGACAATGATATGATAGTTTTTATCCCGCAGGATTTTCTCCCAGACAGCGACGGTTTCTCCATGCAGCGCCGGAACATCGGTTTCATGCAGATGGGTATATAGCCGCATGAGACTGTCAAAATCCTCTTCCCGAATTTCCCGTATGGTCATACACAACCGCTCCTATCCCAATCGTTCCACACCCGTATCATTTATCATACCACAACCTGTAAAAGATTGCAATCCATTCCCGCAAAAAAGACCCCTGAGCCGGAAAAGTAGCTCAGAGGTCACAATGTCGGTCAGCGAAGGGTATCGAGAAATGCCTTGAAATTGGTCAGATCGGCTTCGGTACGGTTACCGGGATCGTCGCGCCACGGGGTAAACGCAAACACATATTCGACGCTGTCGTGATAAAGCACGGCATGATAGGTCTCGGAAGCGATGAAAATGCCCGCTTTCAGTCCGTTTGCTGTCGTATAGGTTTCCTGCATTTCCGCGTCGGGATAGCTGTGGATATATCCGTCACTGCTGCTGCGGTCGGTCAGGAATCGCGCTTCATAGCGGATACCGTAGGCGTCCTCACCGTCGCCCTGCCAATTGCCCTCGTCGTCAATGGTTTCATGGAACAGGCAGTAGGCTTCATCTTCGATCGTAATCAACTGCCCGCGATGCACCGCCGTCATCGTCACGGTAGGCGCGTCGTTTTTGGAGGCAAGTTTGCTGTGGAGCAGCTTGACGCCGAGGTATTTTTCCGCGTCCTTGACCTGACGGAACTGCTTCACCTGATCTTCCTCGGGGAATGTCAGACTGTCTTTGATGTGGATTTTATCCATCGTGCCTTCCATCTCCACCACATCGCCGTTCATTTCCACCCAGCTGTTGAAAAGCCGGTCCGCAAATGCCTTGACCTGCGGCGCAAAGCCCACGCACGTCACACAGATTGCCACGGCAGCAGCAGCCGCAACCACCGATTTCCACATTTTTCCGGTCACAAAGAAACGATGCTTCGCGCTTGCCGCGGGATATACCGCCGCCTCTACATATTCGGGGTTGATCAGGCTCATGGCTTCCAATGCACCCATTTTCATTTCGTTCTTCATAAATTGTAGCCCTCTTTCTGTAAAGTTTGTCTGAGTTTATTCCGGCAGCGGAACAGCATGGATTTGACCTTGCTCTCCGACATACCGTATCCTTCCGCGATGCGTTCCACCGAATCCATATACCAGTAACGGCGGACAAATACGTTGCGCGTCTCTTCCGGCAGGGTGGCGAGAAAGGCGTTGAGCGATTCCCGCAGCACGGTGTCGTCGATGAATTCATCCACATCGTTTCCGCCCGGAATGGTATTGGCAAGTTCGTCGGTCAGTTCATCGACCGTCGCCTTGCGCTTCTGTGTATGAAGACTCCGGCAGCGGTTGAGCGCCACGTTGCGCGTCAGACGGGTCAGGAACGCGTAAAAGTAATCATACGGTTCATGCGGCGGTATGGCGTTCCACGCCCCGAGATACACGTCGTTTTCGCATTCCTCCGCCGTTTGCGTGTCCTGCGTAATTTCATAGGCAAGGTATTTCAGTCGGCTGCCGTATTTGGTCTGGGTCTGCCCGATGGCGTTTTCGTCCCGCGCCACAAACAGGCGGACAATCGCTTGGTCTTCCATGATAATGGATCACTTCCGTTGTTGTATGGTTCGTATCTTCCTGAAGAGGCCTCTCGTAAAATAGAAGCACGGTTTATCATGCGTGGGTTGCATTCGTTTTTCATTTTTTTCATTTTTTTCATTTTTTTTCGGACAGCCAAAAAACAGTTCCTCCGATGAAGCTCATCCGGGGAACTGTTTTTGGTTTAAGAAGGGCGTGTCCGTTAGTCTACGCCGAGTTTCTGGCTGATTTCGTCGATGTTCAGCTCCAGCAGCTTGGACACCCCGTCCTGCTGCATGGTCACACCGTAAATCATGTTGGCGACTTCCATGGTACCCCTGCGGTGGGTGATGATGATGTACTGCGTGGAATCGCTCATGCGGCGGCAGTACGCCGCGATATTGTCCACATTCCGTTCGTCCAGCGCGGAATCAATCTCGTCCAGAATACAGAAGGGCGAGGGATTGACCTTCATGATGGCAAAGTAAATCGCCACGGCAATGACCGTCTTTTCGCCGCCGCTGAACAGGTCGATATTTTTGATGGTCTTGCCCGGCGGCTGCGCGTGAATCTCAATGCCGCAGTTGAGGACATCGCTGCGGTCGGTGAGTTCCAGATAGCCGCTGCCCCCGCCAAACAGTTCCGTAAAAATGGTCTTGAAATGCCCGTTGATTTCATCGAATTTCAGCACAAAGAGTTCCTTCATCTGCCGGGTCAGCGTCTCGATGAGCTTATTCAGCTCCGCCTTGGATTTCTGCACGTCCTCAATCTGGGTTTTGTACATGGTGTATTTTTCAAAGACCTCTTTGTATTCCTCCACGGCGCCCAGATTGACCGGCTCCAGCTTCTTCATACTCCCGCGAAGCTCCTTGACCTTTCGCTCCGCTTCCCGACGGTTCCCGGCAGGCTCGAACCGCGCCTCCGCTTCCCGTCGGGTGAGGTTGTATTCCTCCAGCAGCTTGAGGATAATATCGTCGTATTCCCGCTGGACTGCCGCACGGCGTTCCTCCAGCCGCGTGACCTCGCCGGTAATGGCTTCGCGCTGGACGGATTTCTCCTTGGACTGCTTGCGCAATCCGTGAATCTCGCTTTCGGTCTGTTCCCGCTCCTTGGCAAGCGCCGTCATGCCTTCGCGGGACGCGTCCGCCTCGGCGCGGTTCTGCCTGGCGTTCTCCCGCATGGATTTCACCTGCACGGCGGTTTCCGCGTTCTGATGTTCCAATGAAACAATCTCCTGCTTCATACCTTCGATGCGTTCCGCCTGTTCTCCCTGTCGGCTCTCCATATCCGTCACGGCATTTTTCGCTGCCTCGATGTCCTTGGACAGCGACATGACCGCCATACTCGCCTCGCTCAGCGCAAGGGCATTTTCTTCCCGCCTGCGTGCCGTTTCCGCACGGGCTTCACTGCTGTCCGTGATATCCTTCTCAATGGCGGTCAGTTGCGCTTGGAGCGATGTCACTGCTTCATCGGCTTTTTCCATGTGCTGCTGCAACGACGCGGTTCGCTCGTCCGCGCTCCCGCGCTCCGCAGACAGACGTTCGGTTTCCGCCACAAGCGTTTCGAGATTGGCGGACGTATTTTTCAGATCGGCTTCAAAGCGGATCAGATCACCGCTGACTACCTGCCGCTTCTCGTCATTTTCGCGGATTTGGGTTTTGAGATCGGCGGCTTCCTGTTCCAGCGTAGCAAACTGACCTTTGAGGGTTTCGCTTTTTTTCAGGCAGTCGGCAGCCTTCCGGCGCAGGGCTTCAATCTCGCCGCGCCGTCCCAGCAAGCCCGCGTTTTTCGCCAGCGAACCGCCCGTCATGGAACCGCCCGCGTTGACCACCTGCCCGTCCAGCGTCACCAGCCGGAACCGATAGCCGTATTGCTTTGCAATCGTGACGGCACTGTCAATCGTATCCACAATGGCAATCTTTCCCAGCGCGTTGGATACGATATTCGCGTACGTCGGGTCATATGTCACCAATTCGGCAGCCATGCCGATATATCCTTCGCAGCCGGACAAGCCCTGCTCATTGAAACGCGTCGGTTTAATGGTGGTCAGCGGCAGGAAGGTAGCGCGTCCCGCTTTGTTCTGCTTTAACCGGGCAATGGCTTGTTTGGCATCTTCCTCGCTGTCAACCACGATATTCTGTAAATTGCCGCCGAGGGCAATTTCAATGGCGGTCGCGTATTCATTCGGCACGTTAATCAGACGGGACACCGGTCCGTGAATGCCGCGCAGCGTACCGTTTTCCGCCAGCTTCATCACGGAACGGACACTGCCCGCGAAGCCTTCCATGCTCTTTTCGAGGTCTTCGAGAATCCGCGCCTTGCGCTCATGTCCCTTGGCGTCGAGTTCCGCGTTTTCGCTCTCCCGCCGGACCTGTACGCCCTGCTCCCGGAGCTTGGTGAGCTGCGACTGAAATTCGTCCTTCTCACTGTCGATTTCCCGGAGCCGGGTTTGTGCGCCTTGGATAGCCTCTTCGGTGAGGGTTTTGGAGGATTGCAGCTTTTCAATGTCCTGCTGGCGGCGTTCAATTTCGCTGTCCACATTTTCCAGACGGCTGCTGATTTCGCCCAACTGCGACTGCGCGGTCGCAAGCGTCACCTGCGCCTGTGCCAGCGAAGCGGTGGTCTCGGCACGGCGGACGGTCAACTGGTTGATTTTCGCTTCAAACGCGCTGTCCGACGTGCGAAGCGTTTCGGACTGCTGCTTTAACGTCTCCGCCTCCGCCTGCTTTTCCTGAAGCGCGGTCTGCTTGTCGGTGATCTCCTGCCGCCGACGCTCCATCTCCCGCTTCATGCTGTCGCCGCTGCTTTCAAAGGCTGTGATGTCTTGTTTCAACTGCGCAATCCGTCGGGTGCGGTGGGAAATATCGTTTTCCAGCACGGCGGCTTCGCCCTCGGTTTTGGCGGCACTCTCTTCCAATTCCGCGGAATGGCGCATCATCTCGTCGCGCTTGGCGGCGAGTTCGTTACTGTGGTGGAATTTGCGCTCAATGTCCGCTTCGATCTGTTCGATTTCTTTGTCGATTTCTTCCTGCTGCGAACGTGCCAGTGTTTCTTTATAGTCCCAGTCCCGCAGCCGCTGTGCCGAATCGCTCAACGTGGTCAGCCAGAGTCCGATTTCCACGCTCTTTTTCTGTTCCATCAGGACAAGGTACTGCTGGGCTTTCTCCGATTCACGGCGCAGGGGTTCCACGCGCCCTTCCAGTTCCGACAGAATCACGTCGAGATGCACCAGATTTTCCTCGGCACGGGCAAGGTTGCGCTCCGCCTCCTGCTTGCGGTAGCGGTATTTGGAAATGCCCGCCGCTTCCTCAAAGATACTGCGGCGCTCCTCGGAACGCACGTTGACCACATCCGCGACTTTGCCCTGTCCGATGATGGAATAGCCGTCACGACCCATGCCGGTGTCCATGAAGAGTTCGTTGATGTCCTTGAGACGAACCGGCTTGCCGTTGATTTTATATTCGCTGTCCCCCGAGCGGTAGTACCGCCGGGCAATCGCGACTTCGTCGCTGTCAAAATCCAGCGCCCGGTCGCGGTTGTCGATGGTCAGCACCACTTCCGCGAAACCCAGCGCCTTTCGCTGGGCGGTCCCGCCGAAAATCACGTCCTCCATCGACTTGATGCGCAGGATACGGGTTGCCTGCTCTCCGAGGACCCAGCGCACCGCGTCGCTGATGTTGCTCTTGCCGCTGCCGTTGGGTCCGACAGCCGCTGTAATACCGGGTACAAACGACATCTTCACCTTGTCGGGAAACGATTTGAACCCCATCATGTCAAGCGATTTTAAATGCATATCGCTTCTCCTTCGTCAAGTCTTGTATTCCATATAACGCCGGTACGTCTGAAAACCTACCGATTCATAAAACCGCAGGGCGCCTTCGTTGAATTCCCAGACGTCCAGCTCCACCGTGTCGAATCCGTTCTCCGCCGCGTATTGCTTCACATATTGCAGCAGCGCCGTGCCGATGCCCTGCCCCCGGTATTTCTCATCCACGCCGAATTCCGTCACCCGCAAGTACTGCCGCGCCCTGCTGTATGGCGACTTCGGCTTTTCGATGACGTCGAGAACCGCAAAACCGGCAATCGTACCGTCTCTGTCCCCTACGACAATCCGGCTGCATTTATCACAAAACCTATCATGAATCAGCGCCGCCAGCTTTTTGCTGAATTTCCGGCGGAAAATATCCGGACGCCCCTCCGCGTGAACCTCATGCACCTGCCGCCGGATGGCGTTGACCTGCG
>CAMJHU010000015.1 GCA_946405565.1 uncultured Clostridia bacterium | reverse complement strand
CCAGCCGGAAATCTGCTGATCATAATAAGGACGCACACTCACTTCATTGGTGCGCTTTTCCAACCTATATATGAGATCACCGCGCCGGATTGAAAGATGTTCTCTTTCATTGACTGCGTTGCCGGATTCCTTCATTATCTGAATGTAAATTTTATCTCGGTAGCCGATGATATTACCAAGAAATTCATACGCCTGTTTTCTGCGACGGAATTTGCCGAGTATTTGCTTTTGACTGCGCCTGAATAACGCATACTCATAGGTGTCGTGACCATGAACATCTTTGCCTGAAAATCGATCACAGATGTAATAATCTTTGTAGGTCGGACACATACCGTTTACTGCTCTGAATGTTATTGGCACTTTTCGTTCACCTCCGGCGACGCGTGATCGTTCAAGTCCCTCTTACCGATGGTAAATTCTGTTATTTTAGCTCCGCACTTCGGACATCTTGCTATCGTGCGACCGCTGCTCTTTGATTTGCCGTTGCACTTTGAACACACAAATACAGAGCATCCTATTTCGTCGTCCCATTGGACCGTAAGTACACAGGTTCCTTTATCAATTGCCATCGTGTTTCACCTCCAGCAGTTCAGGATTGTCATAGATATTGCCTACTACCTCTAAAATTTGGTGTGTTGTTGCAAAAGTGTTTGACCTTAATCCGTACTTTATCATAAAGCAACCGCCGTCAAAATACACTTCATAGATAAATCCATTTGAATCTTTCAAAAGGTCGCGTTCAAAAATCTTCCTACCGTTCTTATCTGCCATTCCTGTGTACTGACTTAGTGTTTCGGGAATAACCTTGAACACTTGAAAATGCCCCGCGACAAGCCCGTAGTCTTGAATGATAAAAGAATCTACGCTTTGCCCGAAATACCCCTCTATCCATTCGCCAGTATCAGAGCGCTTGCCTCTGAAAAGAATTTCTCTCACTTATCGCTCGCCTCCTAATATTGTGAAATGTTCTTTTTTCGCGTCGGCTTCGGAATATCTCGCCACGCGATAATATGATGTGTCATGTCTGCCGCCTTGTAGCCGTCCCAGTCGCCGGTTCTCGTTGGATTGTACCATGCGAGACGCAGCTCATACCTCTTGGTATAGTTGGATACCTGTATCTCGACACACACCAGATATTGATGGTTTTTCTTGGGAATGTGTTCAAAGTCCTGTAAATATTCAAAGTTCCAGCCTTCCATATCTTCATACGGCATGGGAATTTTCATCCAGCATTTGATGGCTCTTCTGCCGATGCCGCCCTCTAAGCCGCTGATTTCGATGGAACCGTCTTCTCTTTTGGAAGTCGCAGAATCGACCCATCCAAATTCAACCTTATTGTCGAAATCTTGAATAAACACATCCTGTTCTATCGCCCAAGGCTTCGCGGTGATCCATTCGTTCGGAGTGATATTCGTCTCTCTGTAGGTGTAGCGATGACCTTCTGGACGACTACCGTCAATAACTGCCTCGTAAAATAGCATTACTTGCCGCCTTTCCAACGCCCACCTTTTTCGCCAGGCTTAAGCGAACCCTTATAATCCTCAATCCGAGCGACAGGGAGATTGCAATTTTCGCAAAGCAGGTAATTTCTCCCTACAAACGACAATTTGCTTTCAATTGTATTGACCGGCTGATTGTGCTTGCCAATCAGCGTTGCTCCGCACTGCGGGCAGCGACGGGTATCATACACGCTCTTGCGCCAGATAATGGCGATTTTCTTTTCACTCATCGTCAGTATTTTCCTCCTCGGTGTAATGCTCGCACTGGCTTGGCAAGCACATCATTCCGTAATAATCGAATTTTCGTGCCGGACAATAATCCAGCTTCTCAGGACTTACGCCTGACAGCTTGCATTTGGCATAATCAGGCAGACAGTAGATGTCAATGTAATCATCGGTTTTGATTGTCATGCCGCTTACGCCTCCTCGCTCTGGTCTTGATTGTCGGAATCGCTGTCATTTTCCGTAAATGCGCCGATAATTGCGGCGAACAGGACAATTACGACGACGCAGATAATAATGATGATGACTGCTCCGTCGAGTATGACCAGTCCGAGAAAAACCAGCAATTCCAACAGGATTCTGATTCCCTCAATCAATGTCGTTTCCATTATTGTTGCACCTCTTGTTCCATGCTCTGTGGCTTCTTTCTGTGTCATGTAATTCGATTTCAAGTGCCGCTTCAAGTGCGGTAATTATGCGCTGATCGGTGGTTTTATGCCCTGCCTCGATCAGTCTGATTCTTCCAACGCTTACGCCAGAAACTGTACATAAATGCTCGATTGACATATTTCTTTCATGTCGGAGCCTTTTCAATTCCTTACCTATAATCACTTGACGTTCCTCCTCTATCCGCACAACGGACGATTCTTGCAGTATTCCGGCAGGTTTGCCCTCACAAGCGCCGCAGGGACAGGCGGTGTTACTGCATTCCCGCATCGTGCCACTTGCTTTGATTTCGGGTAAGGTTTACCGTCAGCGTCCGTGTCAATGACATAATCCTTGGGAAATCCCTGTGCGTTGAACAGTTCCCTTGGTTGGAGCATTCTCATTCTTATGTCTGTGATGACGTATTCCTCGCCGTGGATCATGACAACCGCAAATCTGTCCTTCGTGGTGATGGTATCAAGCGGCTCATCCACCGGCTTTGGTGCGCCGGTTGAGAAATACTTTACCAGAAAGGCTTGTACCTCGGCGTGATGCGCTCCGCTACAAGATATTGTGGTCAACGGCTCATCTACGGACTGACCGTCCATATTTCGGCGCAGCGTCATGATATGGGCAGTAACGAGGCTGTTGTGATCTACCGCCGTTACAGTCGGCAAGGGGCTGTCTGCACCGCTTCCCGCACCCTTATAGCCACCTGCATAATTCTTCATGATGTGAGCGCAGGAGATAGCGTAGCGGTTTGACGTGTCCTGCGTCATAAGTGGCTCGTCAAGTGTTTGTCCTCGAACTTCATCTTTCGCCGTCTCACTGTGGTACTGAATCAGCGTCGGAGCAACAACATAGTGATTATTTACCGACGTAATTGTGGAAAGTGGAGCGTTTACGCTTTCCGGCGGGTTATCAAACTTGTAATTCACAATGAATGGTTCGGGATTGTCAATCACAAATTTCTGAATGCCTCTGGCGATCCGGCGCAGCGTGTTTTCTGCCAGCGGTTTCTTGCGGTCGAAGATGCTCTGTGCCGGTATGCTCCAGTCAATACATTCGGCGGCGGTATGATACGGCTTCTTTTTGCCGCTTCTGACCGCGTCGCTGTCCTTTGGCGCGTGTGTCGTTGCCGGCCAGATGATAGGCTGACCGTCGCAGCGGGCAATCAGGTAAAACCGAGTGCGCGTTGTCGGCGCACCGTAATCACAGGATTTCAGTATACGATGTTCAATGTGATACCCAAGACCGTGCGTGAGCGCGTCTGCCATCTCGGAACGTATGTCGATTTCCAGCGCAGCGCACATCTCACCGAATGCCGGATGGTTTCGCGGTATGCCCGTAGAGAGAGCAAGGACGAACCCTTCAAATGTTTCCCCTGCTCTGGCTTTGATGGGCTTGTTATCGGCTCCCAGCGGTCCCCACGTTTGTATTTCGGGGACATTCTCCAGCATGATGCACCGAGGCTTGACCATGTAAGCCCATCGAACGGCGACCCACGCCAGTCCTCTGATGTTTTTGTCTACTGGCTTGCCGCCCTTCGCCCGCGAGAAATGCTTGCAATCTGGCGAGAACCACGCCAGCGCGACGGAGCGACCCGCACAGGCTTCCACAGGATTGACCTGCCATACGTCCTCGCAATAATGTGTGGATTTCGGATGATTCGCCTTGTGCATGGCAATCGCGTCAGGGTCGTGGTTGATGGCGATATCGACCGACCGTCCTATCGCCATCTCGATTCCCGTTGACGCGCCGCCGCCACCGGCGAAGTTGTCAACAAATAATTCTTCTTCCATGTTTGTGTTCTCCTATTTCTGAATGAGTGACCGCAGAACCGCGTTTTCCTGCTCCAATTCTTTCACGCGCTTCTTCAACTGTTCCTTTTCTCCGGCACGGCTGAGATATTCATCCAATCGGCGAAGAATAGCGCAGGTATCGCCGCCGTCCTCGGTTTCTATACCATAATAGGGCGCGTAAAGCCAGTCCCCGCAATTATCAGGGTCAATGCCCACTCTTCTTGCAATCATGTCGATTACCTCGTGCGCGGCTTCATTCCGTCTGAGGAACATATCGTTGCTGCGATCTTTCAATCGGCAAAGCATAGCCAGTGCCTCTTTCGGAAGATTGTCATATCTGGAAGGGTCCTTGCCGTTTGAGATGGAACCTTCGTAGCGGTCAAGAAGTTCTGCTTCCTCTTCACTGATGATGTAGCGTTCGTGCTTCACGCGCTCGCCTCCTTGCTGATTACCGTCTCCTGAGAAAGCCACTCGCGGCGGCAGTTGATGCAGTCGCCGTGCTTTTCCTGACAGGTTCCGTCCCAATAGTCGCGCACAAGCTGCTCTGACGTGTTCTGGAATGCCTCCACGTGGCAGTCGATGATAATAGCGAGCATATTAAGCGGCGAGGTTCGTATCATATCGGCGTTTGTCATGATGTTGCCTCCTTGGTGTGATCGTGAATAATCTGAATGATCTTTTCCTGTTCCTCGGCTTCCACACCGATGGACTGGAGTGCCTGCCTAGTGCCACAATCTTGGCAAATGGGCTTATTGTCAATTCTCGACGTCGCGGGTACACCGACGTAGCTTTTGCCACACAACGGGCAGGTGCGGACAACGCTGTGTCTTTTCATCGTCTTGCTCATTTCTTCGCCTCCCTTCCGCTGTCTCTTGCTGCCTTGAGCAGCTTTTCCTTGTCAAAGCCAAAGGCATCGTATCCCTCGGCGCAGATGCTCAGATAGGAAATGCTGGGCGTTCCGTATCGTCTTTCCTCGTGCATGATGTAGACAAAAGTTTCACGCACCTGCGTTTTTCCGCTTTTTACCGATTTAACCGCCAGTTCCATCGATTTCTTGTAGTAGAAGGTGGGGAACCCTTCGTAGCGGTCAAGCGCGGCTTCATGTTCGGGAGAAATCTCCCATACGGCGACCGGCACCGATTCGCCCTCACAAGGCTCAATTGTCAAGTAGGAGCCTGTCATGCTCCCCTTGAACATCAAGCGATGATTGGGAATTTCGCTTGTGCCGACGATTTTTGCGCCGGGGCAGCGCATCCTCATACGAGGAATATTAAGGTTGCTGCCGTAGGCAACGTAAAGTTTTCTTGCCATATATTTATCTTTCCTTTCCACCTCAAGGCTGCCAAGCGGTAGCATTGAGGCTTTTATTTGGCTGTGTGGGGCGTTCAGGCGGTTTCTCTGCCGTTGCGGAAGGCGGCGTCGCCTGAAAGGTTGCGGGTCAGGAAATCCCGCGCTGTGGCGAATTCCTCGCCGATAAATCCGAGGCGAAGGAGCCATGTTCTCATCGCGTATTTCGGATTTTCATGCTGTTGGGGCTTCGAGCTTGCGCTCTTGGCGGTCTTCGCCATCTGGCTAAGTGCAAGGCAAAGCTGAATGTAGCTCTTAAGCTGCCCTGCGTGAATTCCGTTCTGCTTGCCGTCGGCGGGAGCGTCGAATTGGAAAAGCCGGAATTCTATCGTTCCCTTTGTGAAGGTGGCGTGGAGGTTGAGCATATGGTAGCGGCTGTCGTTGTAGTGCTGCGTCCTGCCGTAGCTTGCGCCTTGCGAGGTGTACCAAATGTCAGCCAACTGGCTCATTGTGGTGGGCTTTTTTGCGTTCAGTTCCTTAAGGAAGGTAGGATTGACCGTGCGGCAGTAGCGGTTCATGCGGCTTCTGTCGAGCTTTAAGGCTTCGGCAATGAGGCTCTCGTGGCTCGCCATGATGTTGGTGAGGTTGCGGAGCGTTTGGGGCGTGTGCCCGTTTGCACCGATGTGGATGTGAACCCCGCATCCTCTTGTCGCGTCGCTCTTTGCGCCCGCCTTGCGAAGTCTGCGGCAAAGCTCCTGCAAGGTTTCAATGTCCTCATAGTGGAGAATCGGCGTTACCATTTCGCACTTTTCGTTGTCGGGTCCGCTGATCGAAACGTCGCGCTGGAATTTCCATTCGCGTCCCTGTGCATCCCATGCGCTCCAAGTGCAGTAGCCATTGATGTTGGCGGTGTTCTTGTGTCTGCCCGTGCCGAAGAAATCGGCGGCAATCTTGGCGGCTCTCCGGCGGTCGATGTTGTTCATCTCTACCTCGACCCCAATGGTCTGCTTCTTCATTTCGGCGATCTGGTTTGCTGTCTTCTCGTTCATGGTGTTCGCTCCTTGTCTCGTTTTCTGAGACCATTATATACCAACATTTATAATTAGTCAAGTAAAAACGCCGTATTTCATGCACAAAGATACACATGAAAACACGGCTAAAGCGCACAATCAAAATCCTATATAAGGACTATATAGTTTATTTTGGGAACTCTCCCTAAGACCCCCACCCCTCGCCATGATAACACGGGAATAAATAAATGTCAAGACTTTTATCCCAAATATTGAGATTTTTATATTGACTTTTTTGAAAACCCTATGGTAAAATACAGATAGAAAATAAAGCACAGGAGGCAATCAAGATGAAGAAATACTTAGCGATTGGACACTTCAAAGACAGCGAGAACATGGTGAGCGTTGCCGAGCAGACCAATTCGGTTAAGGCATTCAAAGACGACCTTCGCGGAAACGGATTTGTAGCCTACGCGGTGATAACCGAGAGTAGGATGGATAAGCTCAGAACCGCAGACGCGGAGGGCATCTTCGAAGAAGTAAAGAAGATGACCACCAATTACAGAGTGTGGCTCGATGTGACGGACTACATCGAACAGTGCTTTGACATCATCGAGGAAAAATTGCTGAACGCTCAATAAACAGGCACCCGCCACGGAGGTTACGATGGCAATCGGAGGATAAAGATGATCGAGGAGAAAGATAGGCTTTTCAAGTTTATATTGAAGGGTTGCAGAAATCACAATAAGCCGGATTTGCACACGTTTTTTATCGACATAGACGAAGGCAGGGCTTATGTGGAATGTCGAGAGCATGAGGTCTGCATTGCATTCAATTTTGCTGACGAGAGACCTGCCGCGAAATGGTGCGGAACGCCTATCGCTGCGGCAAACCGGCTTGATAAATATGGCGCTATCTACGAGACTATTGATATGTGATGCAAAAGCGATTGTCTTACGACAGAAAGGACGGCATTGAAATGATGAACAAGTGATTTTGGACGGCTCCAGGAAATCATGGAAGCCGATTTTTTATTTTTTCAAAAAATATTGAAAAAAATACTTGACAAACGCACGCAATGCGTGTATAATATAAGAGGATTAAAAAAGCAGGGGGGAAAGAAAATGATGAAGAATGCAAATGAAATTTTTGAAATAATGAAAGCAGCGTATGAAACGAGCGGGTACGAATACTACGGTCTAAGATATTGCAGCGAGAATTTTTCCGACGGTGAAGAGCTGGAAAATTCTCACCAGTGGTATCAGGATGATCCTGCAAACTGGGGGGAAGAATGCGAATATAACGCAGACCTTGGAATGTGGGATGGTGGAGAACTCAACGGCGTATGCAGCATTGGATTGCCGTATTACTGGGAAAGTAGCGAAGCAATCAGCGATGAAGCAATCAGCGATATCGAAAAAGCCATAAAGCGTATAGAGAGTTATCATTACGGAGATAGAAACAATCTTTACATTATCGGAGGGAATTATGCCGAGGGCGGTAATGATCCGGGTGAAGTTATTATTGGGGGGGCGGTAGTCATTTTTAAACTTTGATATTATTAAACCGAGCCGGAGCGGTTATTCCCGGCAGAAAGGATGAGTAATATGACTATGACTTACAATTATTATCGTACTCTCATAGGAGAGTACATCAACCTCGGTCGGGACGCCGATAGACTCCTCGCTGAGATTGGGTTCCCACCGGGACTCGACCTTGACGCAGATGGTCTGGCACAATCGACCCGCATCATTGCAGCCGCTGCCGATAATGATATCGACCGGCTCCACACTGCCAGTGGGATGAACATGGCGGATTTCGCCCGAAAGTTCGGGTTGCCGTATCGCACAATCCAGGATTGGTGTGCGGCACGGCGTACGCCGCCGGAGTACCTATCAATATTGATAGGCTATGTGCTGGTTACGGAGCTGCGTCATGACTAGGCTGCGTGATTTAACGAGACAGCGGTTCGGCGGGCTAACGGTGGTTGCGTACACCGGCAGTTCCAGATGGCTCTGCCGGTGTGACTGCGGACGGGATTGCATCCGCACATACAAGTCGCTGCATCTTGACTCCCAGCATGCCTGCGATGAGAAGCTTGAACTTGAACTTTCCATCCAACTCAGCATTGCTAAGGAATCTGAAAGAAATAAGATGATAGTTTCTATCAAAAAATTCTGAAATACACAAGCTTTCAAAAGAAAGTGCTATCAAGTTAAATCTTTCAGATTCCTAAGTTTACCGAGCTTAAGGCTCACGTAGAGGAGTTACTCGAAATTGGAAGGGATAGCGAGTACTACCATTCTGAGATAGCATATGTACAGAAACGAATTGACACACTAAACGTGCTGCTGAACAAGACGAAGAATGCGTAGATGAATCGTCAGCTAAAAAACGGCTCCCAATTCCCCGAAAATGGGGAAGGGAGCCGTTTTTATTTTTCGGAATGCTTGACTAAACTACTCGAATTCGACCAGATAAATTCTGAAAAAAGGCTTGACAAACACGTTAAAACGTGCTATAATAGACACAGTTAAGGGAAACCTTAACGAATACGGTGGCAAGAGCCGGAAAGGAGAACTACATGGACGTGACAAGAATTGAGATTCTGGCACTGATGCTTGCAATCAAGGCACTTCTTGAGAGCGGCAACGCAGACAAAGCTTTGGAGTTGGTCAATCAGGTCATCGCCGAAGCCAAGACAAAAGACTCTGCTGAATAGCGGTCAACAGTTCAGCAGAGTCTAACCCAAACAATGGAGCGCGGACGGTTCTTGCCGCCGTCCGATGCTCTATGATGTTATTATACATCATCATCATCAAAAAGGCAAGAGGGTTTTTCATGAATTTGAAAGAAATTCGTAAATCCAAAGGGCTTTCGGTGCCGCAATTGGTGGAGCTGTCGGGACTGAGCCGCCGTACCATACAAGACATCGAAAAGCGTGGTGATTGTTTGGTCTCCAACGCAATTAAACTGGCTCAGGCGTTAGAGGTAAGTCTTGACGAGCTGTGCATAACAAAAGCTCCGACCGAATAGCCACCATCAAAAAAGGTCACACTTGATAAGCAGCATTGCTAAATCAAGTGTGGCTTTTTTCATTTAAGCTTTGATTATTTCTCGTCGCCCTTAATCTGTTCCAACGCCTTCAGGAGACGTTCGGGAATCGGAATGCCGCACTTGGCGCAGTTTTCGAGGATAGATATGCCCTCGTTGGCGATCAACACACCTACAACGATGTTCTGCAATACCCCATTCGCGCCGGTTGCAACGTCCACGCAGTGCGCCACCGCGACGACGAAGAAATACATGACCTTTTTGAGAATGCCGATGAATCCGATATGCGAGCTAAGCTGGAGGTTGATGTACGCACCGATGACACCGCTGACGTAATCAATCACAACGAATGCCAGCAGCGTCATGAGCCAAATATCGGGCTTTCCGAACAGGAACGTGCAGATGCTCGCCATTCCTGCAATGAATATGCGGGCAAATCTGCCCCAGTCAATAGCCATCGTTACACCACCTCCCGTTTGAGCATCAGGCGGGTCTTTTCGCCGACAACGCCGTCGGGGGTCAGACCGTGGGATTTCTGGAAGGCGATGACAGCCGCTTTGGTGACAGTGCCGAACTTCCCGTCAATCGTGACCTTCGCGCCGCATTTTTTGAGGTGCCACTGCACCCACGCGGCACCGGCGTCACCGAATTTCCGGTTTTCGGACGGTTCGGCATACGGGCAATCGGAGAAGGTCCTGCGGACGTTGCTGCCGGCATCCTTCCAGCAGACACGATTTTTGCGGGTGTCGATGTGGACGAACTTCTTCTGTTCGTACCAGCCGATACCGCCGCAACCGAGCGTTTCCGCATACTGCGCGACGCGCTTCGGGGAAATGCCTTGTACCACGATGTCCGCCGCCATGCCCTTGACGTGATAGGAATTGCTTACCCCGCCGATCTTGGCGTTGTACTTGGCGGTGCGGTAGGCAGAATTGATTCTCACCGGCTTGCCGAATTTGCCGCGGATGTTTTCGAGCAGTCCCACCAGCTTATCGTCAATCAAAAAAGTGTCAGAGCCGTCATGGCAGGCAAATTCCTTCACCGTGAAATGGGGTGAGAGATGAAGATCGCCACTCTTTTTCAGACTGTACTTTTTGACGGTCATGAGAATCACTCCTCGTAAGCGGTACCGGTGATCTCTTCAAATTCGGCGGAAGTAATCCAGTTTTTCACAACGGCGTTTCTCACGCGGGAAATATCCCACAGACCGCGCTCGTAATAGGATTTGACCTTTTCAAACTTACTGTTCATCATTTTCCTCCTCCTCCGTTTCGTCGCTGCCGGTGTCAAGCTCGACGTCGGTCATCATGGCGATGTATTCTATATCCGCATTGGTTTTGTCCAAAACTGTTTTAAGTTTTGCGGTTTCACGGCGCAGATCAAGCGCTTGTTGCTGAATGGTTTTCATTCCAAACATATTTCAGACTTCCTTTCTCATATAATATTACAAGCCGGGACAATTCTGGTTTCGATGGAGGCATTGGAGACGTTCAGATTGCCTGCCAGATCGACATAACGGACTTTGTTACCGTCCTCAGAGTTCGGAGTTCTAAGCCGCCAATACCGTGCCGCGCCGTTTCCATACTTGATACGGTTGCTATCTGGGTCCGTACCAGGTGCGGACAGGTCAGAGTAATTTGCGTAACAAGGATAAGGTTCCCCTTCGTTCACGCCGCTGACCTCAGCGCCGCCATAAACCTCGCTTCTTGACAGCAGGAAGAAGTAATCGTCCATTTCATCAAAGCCGCCGCCGTCAGTAACGGTGTTACGGGCAACGACAATATGCGTCTTGCCGATTGCGGCGAGAAAGTCCGCATCCATACCGTTCATGAATCCGGCTGCCGTATTTTTCCATGCCGGAGGACGGTCAAAATTCGTCTGTGGAGTCCACACAGAACCCGCAGCTGCGTTGCTTCCCAGCCACTGCCGGATTGCCGATTCCTTGTAGTTATTACTGCCGTAAATAACCCGGTTGATATTGTTGATGTAATCGGTATCCAGCGGAGTACCGCCGGAACCGGCTGTCACGGCAATGGTCAGATTATCTATACCATTTGTATCTTTGACGAAATTCCCGCCTACTGTTGCACTGACGGAAAGGCTCGTCGGCGTACTGCCGGTAAAATTCAGAATAAGCTGACCGCCCGCTGCAACATCCGAATCGAGCGTGAACTGATAATCGGTACTGCCCATCGTAAAATGATACGTTCTCGCTTCCAGTCCGTTTTCGGCATAGTAAAACGCTTCGGGCGCGTCAAACTGTATAACTGTGGAGAAGCAGTCATGCAGCTGCAAGGTCAGACTGTGTGTGAACTGCGGGTCGGCAGGTGTATCGTGGTCGATACCGATCACGTCCCAGACCAGATTCACGCCGCCACGCTGACAGGTGAGCTGATCGCCGATGGAGAAAACCTTTGCGGCGGTGCCGTCCCGCACCATGCGCTGTACTTCCGCCCATGAGGTCGGTTTCATATGTCCTCCTTTGGCAATCAGCAGCTCCGTGAAGGCGGCATTTATTTTACCGGTCTGTTCGAGAAAAACGTCTTCGGTCAGCATTTGATTAATATTCTGCATAAAATATCACGTCCTTTCTCATATGATATTACAAGCTGGGGCAACCCTAGAACCGATGCCCGCATTGCCGGCGCCGACAGAGCCCTTCGTACCGACAGTACGTACATAGCGACCGTCCCCATAGTACGGGGTTCTATTCCACCAATATTGTGCTGTGCCGTTTCCATACTTGATGCGGTTGCTATCTGCTCCCGTACCAGGTACGGACAGATCAGAGTAATTTGCGTAATAAGGATAAGGTTCCCCTTCGTTCACGCCGCTGACCTCAGCGCCGCCATAAACCTCGCTTCTTGACAGCAGGAAGAAGTAATCGTCCATTTCATCAAAGCCGCCGCCGTCAGTAACGGTGTTACGGGCAACGACAATATGCGTCTTGCCGAGCACCGCGAGAAAGTCCGCATCCATGCCGTTCAGGAATCCGGCTGTGTTGCCAGACCATGACGAAGGACGGTCAAAATTGTTCTGGGGCGACCATACAGAACCCGCCGCCGCATCACTGTTCAGCCACTGCCGGATAGCGGATTCCTTATAGTTGTTGCTGCCGTAAATAACCCGGTTGATATCGTTGAGATAATCGGTATCCAGCGCGTTGCCGCCGGAACCGACTGTCACGGCGATGGAACCCTCGGAGACCGTGCCGCCCCTGGTACTCGCAACCGTAATGGCAGACGGCACATCGGACGTAAATCCGAGTATCAACTGACTGCCCGCCGCGATAGCACTTTCCAGCGTAAACTGATAATCGGTACTGCCCATCGTAAAATGATACGTTCCCGCTTCCAGTCCGTTTTCGGCATAATAGAACGCTT
>CAMJHU010000014.1 GCA_946405565.1 uncultured Clostridia bacterium | reverse complement strand
ACTCCTGCATTATGCCAACGGTGCCACCCGTCAGTTAATCGACGGTTTCGCCTATACACCGATGGCTTTTGACACCGTTGGCACACAGACCGTCACTGTCTCCTATGAGAATCTGACCGCCACGTTCCCCGTCAGAATCATCGAACCGCCCCGCATCATCACCCAGCCCTATGACGGAATCGGTTCCAATGGCAGTCTTGTCAAATTTTCCATTGAGGCGGTCGGCGAAGGTCTGACCTATCAGTGGCAGAAGGGGCAATATGCGGGGGACGAGGGAGACTATTGGACAAACATCGACTCGACAGACAGTTTCTGTCGGTATGAATTACGCCACAGCAATTACAACCCCATCTATCTTCGCTGTATTGTCACTGATAAATACGGCAACCGTGTCATTTCACGGACGATAAATCTGCTCACCGGATTTGCCATCAGCACGCAGCCTTCCTCCAGCAAAACCGGCGATTTCGGACAGCCATTGACCTATCAGTGCAGCGCCAACGCCTATGGCAATCTGACCTATCAGTGGCAGCTCAGTTCTGACAAAAAAATCTGGCAGGGCGTACCCGCGGACTGCGTGGTGAACGAAGATCTGTCTAATCAGTTCATCCGCAGCAGCTGCACCCTCACGCTGACCGAACAGAATGTCGGTCAATATCTGCGCTGCGTGGTTTCGGACAGTCAGGGTCATACCGCCACTTCCCAGACCGTGCGCCTCAAGTGCAATCCCCCCGCCATCCAGCAGCAACCGAAAAATGTGACACGCACAGCGGGCAATTCCTTCTCCATGAGCGTGACCGCCACCGGCATGAATCTGACCTATCTCTGGCAGTTCAGCGATGACAGCGGCAAAACATGGGTCGATACGGAGCAGACAACGTCTGTTTTCACCGATACCATGACCGAAGCCATGAAAAATCGCATGATGCGGTGCGTCATCAAAGACGCCGGGGGTTCGACTGTCACTTCGCAGACGGCACGTATCTACCTCAACAGCGTCAAAATCATTTCACAGCCCCAGAGCGTCACGGGACTGGCGGGCGACAGCGTGATCTTCCGCGTCACCGCCGAAGGAGGCAGGTCGTATCAATGGCAGATCAGCGATGACAAGGGCGAAACATGGACCAATGTCTCCTGCACCTCCACCGTTTACGAAACCGTCCTCACCAAAAACAACAGCGGGCGCTATGTCCGATGCTACATTAAAAACGGTGGTGATTATGCCAAAACCAACGCCGTTTACATGAAGGTTTCTTCCCTCACCATCAGCCGCCAGCCGGTCGATGTACAGGCGGCGCAAGGCGAAGCGGTCACCTTCCGGATCGGCGCCAGCGGTCCCGGCATCACCTATCAGTGGCAGCTGAGTGATGATCAGGGCACCAACTGGCGCAACAGCAGCAATCAGACCGACACTTATTCCACCACCATTTCCTCCAAAAATGACGGTCGCTTTGTGCGCTGCGTTGTATCCGATAAATACGGCAATTCCATCGCTTCCAACGCCGCCTGTATGACAAGCACCTCCACCGTACCCGTCATTACCGCCCAGCCCGCGAGCGTGACTGCCCTCAAGGGGGATCTTGTCACCTTCCGCATAAAGGCGACCGGCAGCAGTCTCCGCTATCAGTGGCAGCTCAGCGACAACAAGGGCGCCTCGTGGCGGGACAGCAGCAACCGCACTGATACCTACTGCACCACTCTTTCCGATACCAACAATACCCGCTATCTCCGCTGTATCGTCTCCGACGCATATGGTCATTCTGTCAAATCCAACGCGGCTTACATGAAGATTTCTTCGCTTCAGATTACCAAGCAGCCCGTCAGCGTCAAAGCGGGAATGGGAGAACGGGTATCCTTCCAAGTGACGGCACAGGGTCCCGGCACCCTGACCTATCAATGGCAGCTCTCTGACGACGGCAGCACATGGCGCAACAGTTCCGTGAAAACCGCCAGCTATTCTACTACGCTCTCTGCCAAAAACAACGGCAGAAGCCTCCGCTGTTTGGTCACGGATAAATACGGCAACACCGTCATTTCCAAAATTGTCACTATGAAAGCCGTATAGTCCTCAACCGTCAGCAAAACAAGCCAAAAACCAACAGCGCACACGCTGTCTTGCAAAAGGCAGTGTGTGCGCTGTTTTACTGTATGATTATTTGTGAAATTGATTTCCGAATCGTTACTCTTCCGTCACGGCTTTCATGGTAACTGTATGGGAAACCACCTGGTTGCCGTACTTATCGGTGACAACGCATCGTGCTGAACGACCGTTATTCTTTTCGCTGAGGGTAGTGCTATACGTCGCGGTTTTGGTGGAACTCTGACGCCACGTCACACCGTTATCGTCGCTGAGCTGCCACGCATAGGTCAGTGCTTCACCTTCCGCCTTGACCGAGAAGGTAACACGCTGTCCGATTGCCACTGTCACAGAAACCGGCTGGGTGACGATTTTTGCTTTGCGCACCCGCATGGCAGCCGCGCCGGACACCGTCTCATTGCCATACGCATCCGTCACCACACACCGCACATACCGACCGATATTCTTATCGCTGAGTGTAGTGGTATACGTCGCTGCCTTGGTGGAACTGCTGCGCCACGTCGCGCCGCTGTCATCGCTGAGCTGCCATTGGTAGGTCAGCCCGTCGCCCTTGGCTTTGACCGTAAACTTCACCTGATCGCCGAGCGAAGCCGTGACATCCGCAGGCTGTCCGGTAATCTTCACGGGAGAAACGCGCATTTCCGCTTGGTCAGATATGGCAGAGTTGCCGTATTTGTCAGTGATGACGCAACGCACATACCGCCCGTTATGCTTAGCGGTAAGTGTTGTGTAATACGCCGATGTGCGAATCGCGCTGTTGCGCCACGTAGCGCCCTTGTTGTCGCTGAGCTGCCACTGATACAACAGGCTCTCGCCGGTTGCTTTGACCACAAAATTCACCTGCGCTCCCAGACCGGCTGAGGCATCGCTGGGTTGGTGCGTAATGGTCAGCTTGGCAATCTTCATCACGGCGGAATTGGAGATCAGACGGTTGCCATATGCGTCGGTTACAATGCAGCACAAATAGCGGCCGTCATTCTTGTCACTGAGCTTGGCGGTATAGGTGGACGATTTGGTCAGGCTTGTACGCCATGTCTTGCCCTGATCGTCCGAAAGCTGCCACTGATAGGTCAATCCGTCGCCGTCTGCCTTGACTGTAAAAGTCGCCGTATCCCCCTCCCTGCCGGTATAATTGGCGGGGTGCTGTGTAATGCGGGTGACGGTTTCCTGATCGGCGGGAACCTTTCCGTCCAAATTGCCGGATGAAGCAAAAAGCTGCACCCAATAGAAACGGTTATTGTTATAGGTCACGCCTACGCCGAGATAATTGGGCGTCTCGCTGAGAATATTGTTGCGATGTCCCTCGGAATTCATCCACGCGTTCATCACCGCTTCGGGCGTCTTCTGCCCATAGGCAATGTTTTCACCTGCGTAGTAATAGTCGATTTCCGCCTCGTCCATCGCGGTAAAGCAGCTTGTGCCGTTGGGACGGGTATGAGAAAAGAGCGTTTCGGTCTCTTTGGCGCGCAGAATCGCCACTTCGCTCAGCTTGTCGGACAGTTTCAGCGGACTGAGCCCTTTCGCCCGGCGCTCACGGTTGACCAGTATCGCCACTTCACGCGCATATTCTTCCATCTGCTTGCTTCCGTAGGTGGCAGCAGCATACACGGTTTGTCCCTGTATGACCCCCGCCGTCTGTGTCGGCAGCGTGAACACAAATGCCAGCGTCAGCAGCAGTACCGACAGGAACCATGCTCTTTTACAACCTTTTTTCAATGAAAAAACCTCCTTATACTTTGATCATCTCAGACAGAACGATAATTACCATTCGTTGGCGGCATACATATAGGACAGCGCAATCCCCCGATACAGTTCTCCGGTAAGTAATTGGTATTCCTCCAGCAATCCCTTTTGCTCCGCGGCTGCCTTGCCCTCTTCCGTCCACGGCACTTCACCGTCAAACACATAGGCTTCTGTCGCCGCCGCCAACAGACGGCGATGCGCCGGCGACATCATACCATCAGCAGGCACAAAATTGGCTTGCAGTTTGTTTTGCGCCGCACGGAACGCAAAGGCAAACCGGCTGAGTTCCAGCTTCTGTGCCAATAACCGAAGCCGCTCCAGCAGCATCACCATATCCTGCGAGACGTCGCGGAATACCGGCTTTTCCTGCGGCGGCTGGGGAATCACAAATTCTTCCATATGCACATGACACCGTTTGCTCACCAGATTGTACAGCCAGCGCTTTTGCCAGACCGTCACACCGTCGTCATAGAAGCAGATCAGACAACAGGGCATCCCATTGAGTCCCCGCAGCGCCTCATAATCGGCAATCTGATCCTCCACGATCAGTTTCAGATCCCTTGCGCCCCGCGTCCGGAGCAGTTCAAGCCAATCCGCCACACGCTCCGTCCGTACAGCGGGCAGCGCGTCCTTCTCACCCCGCTGAGCAAACTGAAAGTCGTATCCCTCCACCAATGTACTGTCTGAGGGCGGCAAAGTGACTTTCTCCGTGCGAAGGGACTGTCTGGCTGCCAGCGTAAGCTGAAACAGGTTCATCAATTCACCGTTCATCCGTTTTACTTCGCTCCTTCATATCATAAAATCATTCAGACAAAATCGAATCTGTCTTTCATATTATCACAAAAACCCGTCAATTGCAAGTGGAATTTGTAGAAACGGTGGGACAACCGCGATTTGCAGCGTACGATGGCATAGGGAATTCATCACAAAAAACACCATTGACAATTTGTTAATAGTGTGTTAATATATGGTAAAATGTGGTTGGTATACCATGATGACATAATTATCAGGACACCATCATCAGGAAGGATTTTGAAATATGCAGCAAAAGATAGCAAAAGGGGTGCCGGTCATAGCCGCCACATTGGTGGGTACGGTGCTTTTGGGCATCATCGGCGTCAGCCGACGATACGGCGCCATTATGCCGTCGTGGCTGACGCTTGACAGCCGCGTCGGATTTTTCTTTCTCGCCGCCGGACTGCTGCTGTCTATCGTCACAGCAGCACTCATTCTGCACTATTTTATCTTTTTTACACGGATACAGGTCGTGAACGCGCTCGGCAATTCCCTCGCTGACAACAGCATGATTCCGCTCGGACGTGCGACCGTTCGCCCGATTGCGCTCACATCGGCAACGGCACTGTGCAGCATGATTCTGATCGGACTGGGGTTCGGCATTCTCTTCGATCCGCTCGGAGTCTATGTACTATATCTGAGCGCCATTGCTCTTCTGAGTTTCACCGTTGCCACGGTGATTTTCCTCTTTTCGGTTGTACATCACAAAATACGCCGTCGGTTCGCATGGGTAGCGGCAGGACTCTTTGCCCTGCTGGCAGTACTGTTTATCATGAAGGCCATTCCCTCCATACGCGACATTTCGGTCAGCGACCCCGAATTGACAGCCGTCACAGGCACCGTCTCCGCTGCTTCTCCCAGTATGGGGGTTCTGGCGGGACCGGGACGAACGGAAATTATCATCAAAGGCACCAGCGGTGAATCTCTCTCTCTCCGGTACAGCGGCAGCAGCAGCGAACTCCAAAAGGGACACCGCTATACGTTCTACTATCTCCCCCACACCAAGCTCATTGATAAAGTGGCGGAAGCGGAACAGATTGTATTCGGGAATTCCTGAAATATTCCGTTCCGCTCCCGCATAACGTAAAACAACCAGCAGCATAACGGTCACTATGAACCGTCACGCCGCTGGTTGTTTTTGCGCAATAACTGCCGCTCCGTGTGCGGAATCCCACACTTATACGCTGAGTTTCATCGTTGCCGTCTTGGAGGTAATGCTCTTGCCGATGCTGCCGTCGGTGATAATGCACCGCAGCTTGCGTCCGTTTTTGTCAGGGGTCATCACAGTGGAATAAACAGCGGTGGTAGTGCTGCTGTTACGCCACGTCTTGCCGTTGTCATCACTCAGCTGCCACTGATATTTCAGCTTCTTACCGGTTGCCTTGATTTCAAAAGCAATCTGCTGACCCTCTGCGGCAGAAGCATTCGCGGGCTGCTTGGTAATGCCCAGAGAAATGGGCTTAACACCAATCGCGGTCATCGTAGCGGTCTGAGAAATCAGCTTGCCGCCGTTTTTGTCGTACACAATGCAGCGCACGCAGCGACCGTCGTTTTCATCGGTCAGTGTCACCGCGTATTCGGAAGTTGTCACGCTGCTGAGACGCCATGTCTTGCCGTTGTTGTCGCTGAGCTGCCATTGATAGGTCAGTCCCTCTCCTTCCGCCTTGACCGTGAAGACCATTTCACTGCCCAGCTTGCGGATGCAGTCCTGCGGCTGTTCTACGATCGTGAGAACCTTGCCGAGCTTCATGGAAGCCGCCTTGGACGTTTCCTGATTCTTGTATTTGTCGGTCACGATGCAGCGCACCATACGGTTGGCATTGCTCTTGGAAAGCGTAGTGGAATATGTAGTCTTGGTGATGGTACTGCGCTTCCATGTCTTGCCGCCGTCATCGCTGTACTGCCATTGATAGGTCAGACCCTCCCCGTCGGCTTTCAGCGTAAAGCTGACTTTCTCACCGTACTGTACGGCACAGTCAACAGGCTGCTCCACGATGCTCAGCGAACCGCCGTCCACCGTCACCGCCTTGACCAACGCGTTCCATGTGCCGGAACCACAGATGCCGTCAGCTTTCAGACCGCTGTCCTTTTGGAACTGCTTGACCACCGACGCGGTGCCGGATCCGAAATAGCCGTCTACATCAATGGTGTAGCCCAGATGACGCAGACATACCTGCATATACTTCACGTCGGTACCGTTCATGTTGCCGCCGCTCACATATTTGAGGGTGCGGCTGAAGGACACCTTGTAATCCCGGGGGTCCATGCTGACCGGCGCGACCGAGGTTCCGCCGTTCTTATAGGCGGACCAGTAGGTATTCATGGCTAATCTGGCTCTCGAATAAGACACACTCTGATAATTGCGCGGAATCTCGAAATGGAAGCACCATGCATAACCGGCGTCATAGGCGCCCTGCGCGGTATTGGGAACCGACATCAGCTTATTATAGACATATTTTCTGTAATTGCTGTTCGTTTTCAGTTCATACTCCAAAAAACGGAGCTGTCCATCCAGCGAAGTATAATCATAGCCGTGCCCCATGCAATAAATCATGAGATCGGTGCGGCGGCTGTAATGCCACTGGCAGATGCCGTAGCTTGTCCCGTTATCCCCCACCATCGTCGGACGGAAGTTGGATTCGTATTCCATATTGGCAAGCACACCACAGGCGGCTGCCGTATTGAATCCCATTATATCTGTCAAATAATGAAACACAATGCTTTCATTCGTTGAGATGCTCTTCGCCCGGACGGTTGTCTGCGGCACAATGCCCGTAAACAAGAAAAGAATCAATATCAGCGCTGTCGCTCTCTTGATTCCCTCAGACAAAATGGTTGTTCTGCTACCACGGTCATTTTTTCCGGCTGTGTGCATATTACCAATACATCCTTTCTATGTTGCGTTTGTTAAATTATACACGAAGTCAGCCGAAAAATCAATTGTGAGTGTTCATAAATTGTTTGACATTTTTTTGTAATTATAATGTAATTTTTTTAACACATCCCCTGTCAGTGGATACAGAATTGTAATCTGTTGATATTTATTTACAAAAAACTCTTGAAAAAATGACAAAAATGTGGTATCATTGTGAATAATCGGATAAAGGAGGCAGTTACACTTTGAAAACCATCACCATTGACAGAACCTTCGGCAGCGGCGGGCGCGAGATAGCGCTTCAGCTATCCCAAAAAACCGGCGTGCCGTTTTTCGATAACGAAATCATTCTCAAAGCCGCGGAGGATTTCGGCGTAGATGTGGGGCTGCTGCGCAATTATGATGAAAATTATGTGGGCAGTCTGATCTACAATCTGTCTATGTTTTCCACCACCGGCGATTACGAGCAGTCCGCCATTTATCGCACCTATTTCGCCGTATCCGAAGCCATGCGCCGTCTCTGCAAGGAGCATGAGGGCGGGATTTTTCTGGGGCGCTGCGCGGACGTCATTCTGGCGGATCTGCGTCCCATTCTGCGCACCTTTATCTATTCCTCTTCCATGGAAATGCGTATCGACCGTACGGTGTCACTCGAGGACGTCTCCCGCGCCAAAGCCGAAACCTTTATCCAGCGCAAGGATAAACAGCGCCGCAATTATTATCAGTTTTTTACCGACAACAAATGGAGCGCTTCCGTGAATTATGACATCATGCTCAATACCGCCTCCATTGACTACGACAAATGCGCCGATATCATCATTGCGCTTGCCGATCTTTCCTGAGCTTCCGCTTCGCCGCCGGGGTGTGATTCCTTTCCCCGGCGGCGTTTTTCTGTTCCGGCGCAAAACCCATCCGGGACAGGCAAGAATCCGCCCCTTCCGTCATATGCTTTACCGACCTCAAAAAACTGTGACCGGGAGGAAATCATTCTATGTTTGTCAAAACCTTCAAGACCAGCAAAGCGGAACTGATCATCCTGCTCATCGGGCTGCTCTGCTTCGCGGCGACACTGTGGTATATCTTCTCGCCCAAGACCCACACCCGCAGCACCTCCGCCAACACGGTGACTTCCGTGAGCAAATTTCTCGTCAGCGCCCGCACACCGGGCGAACGCGTTCAGTTTCTCTCTCAGTTCGGCTGGGAAATCGAGGATGACCCGCTGGAAGCCCGCGACGTGGTGATTCCAGCCGAATTTGACGAAGCGCTCACCCAGTACAACAAGCTGCAAAAGCCGCTGGGATTTGATCTTGAACCCTATCGCGGCGCCAAGGTCAAAAAATGGGTCTACACTGTGACCAATTATCCCGGCATACCCCGTAACGTCAAAGCCACGCTGCTTATTCTCGACGGCAAGGTAATCGGCGGGGATATTTCCTCCACCGGCGAGGAAAAATTCACCCATTCGCTGCTGCTTCCCGCCGACGTCCGTTCTTCTCCGGCGGAAAGTCAGCCGGATCAAAAGGATGTGTAAACCATATGCACACAGTGGAGGCAAAGGGCATTCTGTCGGCACACAACGGTATGAATGTTTATCGGGGGTGTCAACACGGCTGCATTTACTGCGATACCCGCAGCAAGTGTTACGGCATGACCCACAACTTTGAGGATATCGAGATCAAGCTCAACGCGCCGTCTTTGCTGGAACAGGCGCTGCGGCGAAAAAAACAGCGCTGTATGATCGGCACCGGCTCCATGTGTGACCCTTACATTCCCCTCGAAGAGGAATGGCAGATCACACGCCAATGTCTGGAAATCATCGACCGCTACGGCTTCGGACTGTCAGTACTCACCAAGTCGGCGCACATTCTCCGCGACCTCGAACTGCTCCGACACATTCACGCCCAAGGGAAATGCGTCGTGCAGATGACGCTCACCACCTATGACGATACCCTTTGCTCTATCATCGAACCCCACGTCTCCCCCACCTCCGAACGGGTGAAAGTGCTGAAAACTATGCGGGACAACGGCATTCCCACCGTGGTATGGCTCTGCCCCATCCTTCCTTTTATCAATGACACCGAAGAAAATATCCGCGGTATCCTCCGGCTCTGTACCGAAGCACAGGTCAAAGGCATCCTGTGCTTCGGCATGGGACTGACCCTCCGGGATGGCAGCCGCGAATATTTTTACGCACAGCTGGACAGGCATTTCCCGGGGCTGAAACAGCGCTATATCGCCGCCTACGGCAATGCGTATGAGCTGCCTTCCCCCCATCAGGGAAATCTCATGAATCTCTTCCGCGATACCTGCCGACGGGAAGGCATTCTCTACCGCACCGACGAGATATTTGACTATCTGAACACGTTTCCCGGCGACGCACCTGAGCAGCTGTCGCTGTTTGGATGATTTCAAAATAAAACCATCGGCGACTTCCCGTAAAGAGAAACCGCCGATGGTTTTTCCTTATTTTTCAAACCGTGCCTGATGAAACCGAACGCATACACCAATCTTAAAACAGGCTCCACACGTCTTTGATCGTCACCGCTATCATGAGCAGAATCAGCAGAGCAAAGCCGATCAGATGCACGATACCTTCCTTTTCAGGATCAATTGGCTTGCCGCGGATGGCTTCAATGAGAACAAACAGCAGCCGTCCGCCGTCCAGTGCCGGCAGCGGGAGCAAATTGAAGATGCCGAGGTTGACCGTGATGAGCGCCATGAAGTAGATGATATTGTTCAGACCGCCCAGAAAGCTCACCGCGAATCCCTCTTCTGCCACCTGCCCGATGGCGGATGCCATGCCGACCGGTCCGGACACCTCGTTGAAGCCTGCCTGCCCTGTCACCAGCATGATGAGACTGGCATAAATCATGCGCACAAACGAGAGCGTCTCCGAAAAGGTAGTGGACAGCACCGTGCCGACGGTTTTGTCCACGCGGCGCACCTTGAAATCAATGCGGGTCATCGCAACCGTGTCGGAATAAGACACAACCTCCATCTGCAGATCGCGGAAGGTCAGCTTCTTGCCGTCGCGCTTGACCACGATATCCAACACGCCGTCCTTCGCGGTGGAGAGCGCAAAGCTCATGTCGGTGGTATTACGGGTGCGGTAGCCGTTGATGGAATAGATATCGTCGCCCAGTTCGATGCCGGCATTCATGCTGGTGGAATCGCTCACCAGATAGGCAATCTGCGTGGAAGCGTAATACGGCTCCTGCACCTGAATGATGAACATAAACACAATACCCAGCAGGATATTCATCAGGGCGCCGGCTGCCAATATAATGCCGCGCTGCCACCACACCTTGTTGTTGAGGGCGCGTTCATCGTCACTTTCCTCGTCTTCCCCCTCCATGGCGCAGTAACCGCCGATGGGAATCAGTCGCAGAGAGTAAAGCGTCTCTTTGCCCTGTTTGGAAAAAAGCTTGGGTCCCATGCCGATGGCAAATTCGTTTACCTTCACGCCGCATTTCTTGGCAGTAATAAAATGACCGAATTCGTGTATGCCGATAATCAGCGCAAAGAGAACCACAGCGATGATAATGGTTAATACCGTGTTTAAGACAGAAATAGAAATCACTCCTTTTCGTGCGTTCGCGAGTACTGATTATCAGCCTTCAATCCCCGCTTTGGCTGCCACATATTCTCTTGCCGCCCTGTCGCAGGCAAGAACGTCCTCCACGGTAAAGGAATCTACCTTGGGCTGACGTTCCATCGCCTCCCAGACAAACTGTCCGATGTCGAGGAAACGGATTTTTTTCGCAAGGAACAGTTCGACCGCCTTTTCATTGGCGCCGTTGGCTGCCGCGGGCGCTAATCCGCCGCGACGCATCGCCTCCTGACAGGCAGCCAGACAGACGAAGGTTTCCGTATCCGGACGGTAGAAGGAGAGCTTGCCAACCTCGAACAAATCCAGCGGCTTCGCCGGAGAAGGCACGCGGTCGGGATAGCTGATGGCATACTGAATGGGAATGCGCATATCGGGCGTACCGAGTTGGGCAATCACGGAATTGTCGCAGAATTCCACTGCCGAATGAATGATGCTTTCGCGATGCACCACTACCTCAATCTCATCCACACGCTTGTCAAAGAGCCATGCCGCCTCAATGACCTCCAGTCCCTTGTTCATGAGGGTGGAGGAATCAATCGTAATCTTGGCGCCCATGCTCCAGTTGGGGTGTTTCAGCGCCTGTTCGGGTGTCACGTCCCGCAGTTCCTCTCGGGTTTTGCCGAAAAAAGGTCCTCCCGACGCCGTGAGCAGAATCCGTTTGAAGGCGTGCGATCCGGGAGACCCCTGAAGACACTGGAAAATAGCGGAATGCTCGCTGTCCACCGGCAGAATCGGCACGCCTTTGGCTTTGGCAGCGTTCATGACCAATTGACCGCCCGCCACCAGCGTTTCTTTGTTGGCAAGCGCTAAGTCAATGCCCGCCTCAATAATCGCCAGCGTGGGAAGCAATCCCACCATGCCGACGACCGAATTGAGCGTCACATCATTCTGCGGCAGCGTGGCAGCCTCAATAAAGCCATCCATGCCCTGCAGAACCTTTACAGACGTATCGGCTAATTTGATTTTGATTTCCTTGGCGGCGGCTTCATCCATCACCGCCACCACGTCGGGCTGAAATTCCCTTGCCTGCTGCTCCAGCAGCGCAATACTGCGATTGGCACATAAAGCGGTGACATTCAGTCCCATGCCGCGCACCACATCGAGCGCCTGTGTGCCGATGGATCCGGTTGAGCCGAGAATCGCAATATTCCGGCGCTTTTGCAATGGGGATTGTATATCGTTCATAGGTTCCATTCCTTTTTTGTTTATGGCTATGTGATAATAAGAATCGGCAGGATAAATTGCAACAGATAGAAGATAGGGCAGACAAACAGCACGCTGTCAAACCGATCCAGCACCCCGCCGTGTCCCGGCATGAGATTTCCGAAATCCTTGATACCGTACTGCCGTTTGACAGCGGAAAAAGAGATATCGCCAAACATGGACATCAGGATACATACCGCCGAAATGGTCGCCAGATGGAGAAAATTTACCTTCCACGGCAGGCAATGCAGCACATCAGCGTACACAAATGCCGTTCCCAATGAGAGGATGAGGGAAATGACAAAACCGCCCACCGCACCTTCGACGGTCTTCTTGGGACTGAGCACAGGCGCCATCTTATGCTTTCCGAAAAGCATGCCGACGATATAGGCACAAGTA
>CAMJHU010000013.1 GCA_946405565.1 uncultured Clostridia bacterium | reverse complement strand
CCAATGTGGCTGTCAATGCACCCAATGCTACCGTAGGCGGTCTGCTTGGTCAGAATTATAACGGAGGTTTGGTGAAGTATTGTTATTCTGTCAGCGATGAGGTAATAGGCGGAACGGTCGGTGGATTGATAGGCTGCCAGAATTGTTATCGTTCTTCCAATTATCCGCAGACGCTTTATTCTTATTCACTCAGCAAGGTGACAGGAAGCTCTTATGCTGGAGGCTTGATTGGATACGACACATGTTACTACGATAGCGACTGTACCATTACAAAATATTGCTATTCAGCTGGCGTAGTAGCATCTGGCTACAGCACGGGTGGTATTTTTGGCACGACCCCCGGAAGACAGAACAGCTTTTGCTATTACAATAAGATTAATACAGGAAATAAGTGTGGATTTGGCGTAGCTATCTCCAATCTTAAGAAGCAAAGTACGTTTTACGGATGGAATTTTGATAATATTTGGGAAATCGACAGTGAAAAAAACGGCGGCTATCCGTACATCAATCTTCGTGGTGATGAAGTCATAGGAATATCCGGAATTGGAACAAAGCTCGATCCCTATATCATTGAAAACGAGGAGCAGCTTCAGTATATCTCCGCTAATAAGCTGAGCAGTGCCATGAGTTCCTATTATCTTCTTGCCAATGATATTACCGTGACAGCGAACTTCTGGACGCCCATAGGAAGATATTCTCAGTTTACAGGTTATTTTGACGGTAACGGTCACACCATTTCAGGCATCAAAATTTCGAATACCGATTATGGTAACTGCGGTCTGTTCGATAATAACTACGGAACGATTATTAACCTTACCGTAGCGAATGCGACGATTTTTGGAAATGATAATACGGGTGCTGTCGTTGGCTATAATGCGGGAACTGTCAAGAATTGCTCTGTGATAGAATCCAGCCTGTCCAATGTATCAGGCGGTTGTGTCGGAGGTATGATCGGATATAATGTCGGATCTGTTACGGAATGTGGTGTAAGCTGTGATGTTGTGTCTGAAAATGCAACGGTTGGCGGCTTGATTGGATTTAACTATAACAATGGATCTGTGCGATATAGTTGGGCTTCAGGCGATGTCACAGGCTCGACAGCCGGAGGTTTGATTGGTGAACAGTACAATTACCGTTCAGATTCTTATCCCAGAACAGAAAACTGCTATTCTATGGGAAAAGTCACCGGAAGCTATCGGACAGGTGGTTTGATAGGCTGTACGCATGGCTACTATGATTCCAATCACAATTATGTAGAATACTGCTATGCACGTGGATTAATTGCCGGTTCTGGCTCATCAGGCGGATTGATAGGCTCTGCAGATTCGGGAACTATTGTGCGTTATTGCTATTATAATCAGGCGAACAGTGGTAATAAAATCGGTTTTTCCACTGCTCCTTCTGCAATGAAAGTTGCCTCTACGCTGTACGGCTGGGATTTCGAACATATATGGGCGGTGAATAATTCAGTCAACAGCGGCTATCCGGTTATCGAACTTAGAGGCAGTGCTACGCCAATTGTCTTGGAAGGTAGTGGTGATGAAGATGATCCCTATCTGATTCATGATGAAACAGAGCTTTGGCAGCTTGTTCTTGATAAAGGAGACTACAAGCTCTCCATTAAAAATCATTATAAACTGGCGAATGATATTACAGTTACCGCAAAGCACTGGACTCCGATAGGTGCAAACGGTACAAGTATTTTCTGTGGCATATTCGACGGAGACGGTCATACCATTTCTGGCATTACGATCTCGAACTGCTATTATGAACATCTTGGATTGTTTGGCGTCAACGCCGGAACCATCAAAAATTTGAATGTTCAGGCGAATATAGAGGGTGTGAGCAGAGTTGGCGGTCTTGTTGCGGTTAACGAAGGAACCGTTGAAAACTGTTCCTCAACAGGACTGATAACAAACGGACAGGATAGTCAAGTTGATGCAGGTGGATTGGTTGGTTATAATACAGGCATTATTCAAGGTTCTTCATCATCGTCAACTGTTAATGCTGCCAATTCAAATGCAGGAGGACTTCTCGGCAAAAACTACAATGGTGGTCTCGTTCAATACAGCTGGGCATCGGGTGATGTCACGGGGATGACAGCCGGTGGTCTGGTAGGTGAACAGTACAATTACCGCTCAACGGCACCCAGAGCAGAGAATTGCTATGCCATAGGAAAGGTGACAGGTAGCTCTTACGCCGGTGGATTGATAGGCTGTGCGCATGGGTACTATGATTCAAATAATAATAGTGTGGTGTACTGCTACGCAAAAGGACTAGTAGCGGGTTCCTGGAATAATGGTGGATTGATAGGTTCTGCTGATTCGGGAACTATCGTTCGTTACTGCTATTATAATCAGGCAAATACTGGTAATAAAATTGGTTATTCTGTTTCTGCGTCTGCTATGAGTGATGCTGATACCTTCTATATGTGGAATTTTGACCATATATGGAGTGTTTCCGATCAAAGAAATAGCGGCTGTCCGTATATTGATCTCAGAGGAAAAATCACTGCCCATCAGCTTCAAGGCTATGGCGATGAGGATGATCCCTACTTGATTTACACCGAGAAGGATTTATGGCTTTGGTAGACGGAACCTATAATCTGGAAGCAAAGCTTTATTACCAGCTCCAGAATGATATCACCGTCACAGCCAATTACTGGACTCCTATCGGTTCCAACGGAATGCCCGCATTTAACGGCATATTTGACGGAAACGGATTTACGATTTCGGGTTTGCGTTTCTCAAATAATTATTATGCTAATGTAGGATTTATCGGGGTAAATACCGGTACTATCAAAAACTTGAATGTTGAAGCGATATTTGAGAGTATGGGCAGGGTAGGTGCCATTTGCTCTGAAAACAGTGGCTTGGTTGATAATTGTTCTTCTACGGGATTGATAACAGAAGGACAGGACAGTCAAATTGATGCAGGCGGATTAGTGGGTTACAATACAGGCACAATTCAATACTCCTATTCAACAGCGACTGTTACTGCACCCAACTCCAACGCAGGAGGACTTCTCGGTAAAAACTACAATGGTGCTGTTGTTCAATATAGCTGGGCATCAGGTAATGTAACAGGTGTAACAGCAGGTGGCTTGATCGGTGAACAGTACAATTATCGTTCAACTGCGCCAAGAACAGAGAACTGTTATTCTGTGGGAAATGTTAAAGGAAATAATTATGCTGGTGGATTGATAGGTATTTCTCATGGCTACTATGAATCGAATAGTAATTATGTTGATTTTTGTTATTCACATGGCAAGGTGGAAGGAAATGGATCAAAGGGTGGTTTGATAGGCGCTATTTACGCTACCACTGTCACCTCATCGTATTACAGTTCTACCGTATCCGAACAGACCGATATTGACCGTGGAACACCGCTCGATGATAACGCGCTTAAATTGCAGCCTTCGTTTGTCGGTTGGGATTTTGACACAATCTGGTCTATGGAAGACTCTGTCAACGGCGGCTTCCCCTATATCTGGGTGATAGCACCTGAAGATACAGTAGCTGTAACCGGTGTTTCTCTGAATTACTCCGAAAAAACGATGAACATCGGCGATTCGCTGGTTCTTATTGCCTCCGTGATTCCCGCTGACGCGTCTAATAAGAGTGTCATCTGGACATCAAGCAACGATGAGATTGCCTATGTCAATAACGGAAGAGTGTCTGCGAAAACTGCGGGCAGTGCAACTATTACCGCCAGAACCGCGGACGGTTCATTTGCGGCGGTATGCGAGATAACTGTTCTGCCGAATGAGGCATCTGAAATCAGTGCAACCGGAGTAACGCTTAACAGAACGACAGCTTCTCTAGGCGTAGGTTCGACGTTGAAACTGAATGCAATCATTGCTCCTTCCAACGCCACCAATACCAATGTGACATGGACTTCAAGCAATGCGGCAGTGGCGACAGTCAGCGCGGACGGTACGGTAAGCGCTATCAAAAAGGGTAATGTCATTATTACGGTAAAAACCGAAGATGGCGGGTATACCGCTACTTGCAAGGTTTCCGTAACAGCGGTATCTACCACCGTATCCGTCACCGGAGTGACGCTTGACAAGACAAGTCTTGAACTGTCGGTGGGCGATACAGACGTTCTGACCGCCACCGTTTCGCCGGACAACGCGACCAACAAGAATGTGGCGTGGTCTTCTGACGATACGAGCGTGGCAACCGTTGACGAAAGCGGTCATATTACCGCCGTTGCCGCCGGAACCGCAGTGATCACGGTGACAACCGAGAACAATGCCAAGACAGCTACCTGCACGGTGACAGTCAAGGCAGTTGACAACGGCAACCAGAACGAAAACGGCAACGAACCCCAGAACGAAAATGAGCCTGAAACAACGCCTTATTCTCTCGCGGCATCTCCCGCGTCTCCTCAGACCATCGGCACGTCCGTTACCCTGACCGCGGAGGGCGGCAGCAGCTACCGCTTCTACTATGAGCAGAACGGCAAATGGGCGAATATCAGAAACTTCTCGGACGAAAACACCTGCGTGTGGACGCCCACCGTTCCGGCGGATTATGTGGTTTATGTCGATATTCAGGACGAAACCGGCAAGCTCGTCGCCATCAAGGGCATTCATTACACCGTCGACGACGCGTATTCCTTCACGCTCGACAAGGAGAGCGGTCAGAATGTCGGCGTGAATGTCACTCTCTCCGCAACGGGCGGTTCCTCGTATAAGTTCTATTATGAGTACAACGGCGCATGGTGCACCATTACAAGCAGCACCACCGGCGTTTGCGAATGGTCGCCCAAGTATGCCGGCAATTATCTGCTGTATGTCGATATCAAGGACGAAAACGGCAAGGTCGTTGCCTGCCGCACACAGGAATTCGTGCTGAATGACCCGTTCTCGCTGACGTGCGACGCGCAGTCGACCGAGCTTCCCTATGGCAATACGGTCAACTTCACCGCGGAAGGCGGCACAAGCTACAAGTTCTACTATGAGAAGGAAGGCGAATGGGGCAGAGTGCAGGATTTCTCTGCTGCCAACACCTGCGCATGGACGCCCACAGCAGTCGGCAAGTACAACTTCTTCGTCGATATCAAGGACGCAAGCGGCGCTGTTGTTTCCTGCAAGAGAATCACCTTCCGGATCACCAATCCTTACAGCTTCACGGCTGATAAGGAAGCGGTTCAGACTGTCGGCACGAAGATTAACTTCACCGCGACCGGCGGCAATCAGTACAAGTTCTACTATGAGAAGGACGGCTCCTGGTCGAGAATCCAGAGCTTCTCGACAGCCGATACCTGCGCGTGGACTCCCACAGCGGCGGGCAGATACAACGTCTACTGCGATATCGCCGACGAGAACGGCACGGTACTTGCCTATAAGGGCATTACATTTGTCATAGGCGATGTGGCGGCGGACAGCTATTCCTTCACCACGAGCGTTGCATCTCCCCATCCGATGAATGAAGAAGTCACACTCACCGCAACCGGCGGCTCCAGCTACAAGTTCTACTATGAAGTAGGCGGCAAGTGGGCAACCATCAAGAACTTCTCGTCCGCCAACACCGCCACATGGACGCCTGATATGATAGCGGATTACACGCTGTATGTCGATATCAAAAATTCCAGCGGTACGGTGGTCAAGACGCTTTCCAAGCAGTTCAGCGCGACGGATTGTTTCGGCTTTACCGCGGACGCGAACGCTTCGGAAAACATCGGCAAGACCGTGAGATTTACCGCAACCGGCGGCACCAGCTACAAGTTCTACTATCAGTACGCCGGCGCATGGGTCAAGGTTCAGGATTCCGCGTCCGCAACCTGCGACTGGAAGCCCAACAAGGCTGGAGAATACATGGTCTATGTCGATATCAAGAACGCAAGCGGCGCAGTTGTCACCTGCCGGACGATAAAGCTGGTATTCAACGATCCGTTTACTTTCACCACAAGCGCAAGCTCCCTGACGCAGCCTGCCGGCGCTGCCATCAGCCTTTCGGCAAACGGCGGCACCAGCTACAAGTTCTACTATGAAAAGAACGGCAAATGGGCGAAGATTCAGGATTTTGCGGCGGAGAACACCTGCACATGGGTACCGTCCGAAGCGGGCAAGTACAATGTCTACTGCGATATGAAGGACGCCAGCGGCGCCGTGGCAGTCTGCAAGCGTATTTCCTTCACTATCACCGAGAAATGTACACTTGCCGCAAGCAAGACAAGCGCGAACGTCGGAGAATCTGTTACCCTTGTGGCAACCGGCGGAGCATCGTATAAGTTCTACTACGAGAAGGACGGCGCAAGAGTGAGAATCCAGAACTTCTCCGCAAACAATACCTGCACATGGAAGCCCACCGCGGCGGGAGATTATGTTGTATGCGTTGACATCAACGACGCCAACGGCAATCTCATCGGCTGCAAGGCAGTCAGATGTGTTGTGAAGTAACATTCCATTGACGGGCTTCACTGTCCGTCATACAAAGTGAGAAAAATCAATGCCGGACATACAATCCTGATTTATGTCCGGCATTGATGTATCATTAGAAGATAGAAGTGTGAAGAGTTTTGTGAAAATGAAAGGTTCAATATACAGTTTTTTTAAGAGGATGATGGATATTCTTCTTTCGGCTTTGTCCCTGATCGTGCTATCGCCGGTTTTTCTGATTGTATCCATCCTGATTGCCGTTTTTGGGGGACGCGGGGCGGTTTTCTATTCGCATGAACGCATTGGACTGAACGGCGAATTATTCAGAATGTATAAGTTCAGAAGTATGCGGGAAGGCATCAATCTGGCGGATGTGGTTTCAAAGGAGGAACTGGAACTGTATTACAGGGAATACAAGCTTCAGAATGATCCCCGTGTCACAAGGATCGGGGGATTCCTGCGCAAGACTAGCCTCGACGAGCTGCCTCAGCTCTTGAATATTCTGAAGGGCGATATGAGTTTTGTCGGACCAAGACCCGTGACCTATGAAGAAACGCTTCTGTATGGGGACAGACGTGATGAATTGCTCCATGTGAAGCCTGGACTGACGGGATATTGGCAGGCTTACGCCAGAAATTCCGTTTCATACACCAACGGAAAACGGCAGGAGATGGAACTTTACTATGTCGATCACCAGTCTCTTTGGCTTGATATCAAAATCATTTTCAAGACCTTTGAGACGGTTTTAACGAAGAAAAACGCATTCTGACAGAAAAACGGTGTTATGCAGATGAAGAAAGTCCTTGTTGTGTTCGGCACAAGACCGGAAGCAATCAAAATGTGCCCGCTTGTCATCGAACTGAAACGAAGAAAACAATTTTTGTGCGAGGTACCGCGAAATGCTTGACAGCGTATTGAATGCGTTTGATGTTGTGCCGGAATATGACTTGTCCATTATGAAGAACGGGCAAAGCCTGTTCGATATTACAGCCGGTGTACTCAGTGGAATGAAGCAGGTTCTGGAAAAAGCCGGTCCCGATCTGATACTGGTTCACGGAGATACCAGCACCACCTTTGCCGCCGCCCTCGCGGGATTCTATTTACATATTCCGGTGGGTCATGTCGAAGCCGGATTGCGCACCAATAACATCTATTCGCCTTATCCGGAGGAATTCAACCGTCAGGCAGTGTCCATTGTATCACAGTTGAATTTTGCTCCGACCGAAAAGGCAAGGTTCAATCTGATCTGTGAAGGAAAAAAATCCGAGACGATCTTTGTTACCGGAAATACGGCGATAGATGCGCTCAACACAACGGTAACAGAGCATTATGAACATCCGGAGTTGGTATGGGCTTCCGGGAGCAGGCTGATTTTTATTACGGCGCACAGGCGCGAAAACCTCGGCGACAGTATGCGGCATATGTTCCGTGCGATACGCAGGGTGATTGAGAAGCACAGTGACGTCAAGGCACTTTACCCCGTACACATGAATCCTGTGGTTCGTGAGATAGCGGAGAGTGAATTGGAAAACTGTGACAATATACATCTGGTGGAGCCTCTCGATGTTATTGCCTGCCACAATATCATGGCGAGGAGCTATCTGATTCTGACCGACAGCGGCGGCATTCAGGAGGAAGCACCGAGTCTCGGCAAGCCGGTTCTGGTGATGCGGGATACCACCGAAAGACCGGAGGGCATAGAAGCCGGAACGCTCCGCCTTGTCGGGACGGACGAGCATACCATTTTCCACGCATTCAATACGCTTCTTGAAAACACAGAGGAATACGAAAAAATGGCAAAATCCGTCAATCCGTATGGGGACGGTCATGCGTGCGAACGAATTGCCGATGTGGTGGAAGCATTTTTCAGGGCGTGTTGACACTACGCCCTAATCAACAGACAGTGGTGATCAAATGAATTTTTTATACGCGAGTGATGACAATTTTTCAGGAGTGCTTGCCGTTTCGCTGCATACGCTTTTCAGCAGCGGAAACGGCAACGGCAACTCCGTTTATATCGTTGACGGCGGTATCCGTGCGGAGCATAAAGCAGCACTGACTGAAATAGCCCGCCGTTTTTCCGGTGAGATTCATTTTATGGAAGCGCCTTCTGTTTCTGCCGCGGGCAGAAAAGAAATCGAAGTCGGCAGATATTCCATGAGTATGTTCTCTAGAATATTCGCCGATACGCTCCTGCCGCAGGCAGACAGGGTGATTTATCTCGACTGTGACACGCTGATTCTCCATGATCTCTCGGAACTGTGGCATACCGATATGCGCGGTCTGCCAATCGGCGCGGTCAATGATCTGAGAAGCGAGAAATACGGAAAAGCGCTTGGTATCAGCGTGGGAAATACCTATATCAATTCGGGCGTGCTGCTGATGGATTTAAAAGCCTATCGCCGGAACAACTGCGCGGAGCGTCTGATGAAGGCATTGACCGTCGGCAACGGTTTACTTGAATTTCCCGACAACGATATCATATGCAGCGTCTTGCAGGATGAAATCTATCTGCTGCCGATGAAATACAATGTGATTTCTACGGTATTCGCTTACGCGGGCAAAGAACTGAACAAGTACCGCAAGCCGTCACTGCCGCTGTCGGAACAGGAACACAGCGAGGCGGTGGCTGACCCGTATGCTGTTCACTTTACACGCTGCTTCTGGTTCAACGCCAGACCGTGGGAGAAAGGCAGCAGCCATCCATACGCGGAAAAATTCAAGGAAATATTCCGTTTGTATGAAAAGAATTTTGCGGCAACAGAAAAGAAAAAGGACACGACGCTTAGCGTTTCAAAGATTGTTAAGAAAACAATGCCACGATTCATGGTTATGGCACTCAGCGGAGTGGTTCACGCGGATGTAAAGCCGATGCTTTCCTATGGCAGGTTGAAAACATACCGTGAATATATAAAAGCAAAGCGAAAGAAGAAAATTGTCATTCTGCGCTCGCAGGCGGTCAACGCCGATTCGCGGGCGGAAAAGGAAGCCTACAGCCTTTTGTCGGGCGGATATGCTCCTGTCTTTCTCGGCTGGAACAGAGATGTAAGCGGTAATATCATTCACAGAAACAAGGTGCTGTTCGGCAGGACGGTGCCGCTTTTCCAGATTTGTGTCAAGGGAAAGTATTTTCAGGGCTTTGTCAAAAACCTCATTCCGATGGCGCGATTCCAGATGCAGATGCTTCGGTGGCTCAAAAAGAACCGGCAGGACATCGACGCCATTCACGCCTGCGATCTCGATACCGCGCTGTTGACTACCCGCTTCGCCAAGAGAAAGCATATTCCCTTTGTCTATGACGTATACGATTATTACCCCGACGGTCACGCCAAAAAGGGGACGGGAATGTATAAGACATTGACGCGCCTTGACCGAAAGACCGAAAAAAGGTCGGACGCGGTGATCGTCTGCACGGAGGAACGGTTGACACAGATTGCCCCTGAGATGTGTAAAAGGGTAGATGTGATACATAACGCTCTGCCCATGCTGTATTCGCAGAATGCCGAATCCAAAGGCGTTGTCAGAAACAACGGACTTGTTCATTTTGTGTTTATCGGCGCCATCATCAGGGGTCGTTATCTGATGGAGATGATCGAAACGATAGCCGCAAAGGGCGACGTCTGCGATATGTATATCGGCGGATTCGGGAGTGACGAAATGATTTCGCAGATAAAGGCGTATGAAGCGCAGCATGACAACATTCATTTTATCGGTTTTTTGCCGTATCAGGACGTCATCTCGATAGAAAAGGAATGCGACGTCATTCCGGCTGTCTTCGACCCGACCATCGGCAATCACAGATTTGCCGCGCCGAATAAATTCTACGAGGCAATTATGCTCGGTAAGCCGCTGATCATGCTGCATGATACCGGCATGGACAAATGGGTGTCCGAATACAGAATCGGTAAGGTGATCAGCGGCGAAACGTCTGATGAATTCCGAGCGGAATTTTCAAAGGCGGTTGATGAACTGATTGCCCGCCGCGACGAATGGCAAACTATCGCTGAAACCGAGCGCAGACTGTACAACGAAAGATTTTCATGGGAAATCATGGAAAGCAGACTTTTAAATCTATACGATGAGATGTTTGATAATGAACGATAACAGAAAAATCGGCATATTGACGTGGACAAGATACTGGAATTACGGAACGCTTCTTCAGGCATATGCCATCTATACCGCCGTTCGTGAGCAGGGCGGCGATACCTGTCTGATTGACTACGCGCCGTCGTCCAAAACCAAGCTCTGCAATCAGATACGCTACCTCAATTCACCTTCGCTCTACTTCGGAAAGATCAGAAGTACCCTGTACGACAGGCTGATAGCGGACAGATCTTTGCTTGCCTCCAAGCGGGAAAAGATGAGGCATTTCATTGAGAACCGCACAGCGATGACCGCAACCGCTTCCACGCCGGAGGAACTGAGAACCGTGACCGACGGCTTTGACGTACTGTTATGCGGCAGCGACCAGATCTGGACGCCGGTTTCCTTTAACCCGTCGTATTACCTGAACTTTGCGCCGGACAGCGTCAGGAAAATCGCCTATGCGCCGAGCTTCGGCGTCAACAGGATAACCGGCGCCAAAAAGAAGAGGATCGCAACACTCATCAGCCGTTTTGACTTCCTTTCCGTCAGAGAAGAACAGGGGAGAAAAATCGTCAGGGAATTGACCGGCAAGGACGCTTTTGTCGCCGCTGACCCTGTGCTTCTGCTTCCCAGAGAGCATTGGGAGAGCGTAGCGGTCAAGCCGCAGATGACAGAGCCTTATGTTTTCTGTTATATTTTACAGTCGGAAAAGGTATATCCTCTTGCCAAAGAATATGCACAGGAAAACGGGCTGACGGTTCGGGTAATCAACGAATCCCGCAAAGAAACAGGCGCTTCCCATGAGGAAATGATTGCCGACGCCTCGCCGGAGGAATTTGTCGGGCTGATACGATCTTCTGAAGCGGTCGTGACCGATTCCTATCACGGACTTCTGTTCTCGCTGCTATTCCACAAGCCGGTGAAAATTGTCAGACGTTTCAGTGACAGAAGTGTTTATTCTCAGAATTCCCGTATTGACAGCATTCTTCATATCATCGGGAAGGAATACGCCGTTACTGACGGCTGGATTAACAGCGATTCATCCGTGCAATCATCGCTGGACAAATTTGTAAAGGAGTCAGGAGCGTGGCTTGCGTCTTCGCTCGGTGACTTCCATTAAGGAAAATGAAAGTTGAATAACAGTAAATTAGAACAGCGTTACGCTGTATTTCATTACAACAGATTAAAACTGATATATCATTTGCTGATTACACGACGTTTGTGCCGAGTGTCAATTTGGGTGAACTTTTGCTGATGGCGGCTTTCCCGTTTCTGTTTCTCGGTGCGCCGGAAAAGAATACGCCGCTGCATCCCTATTGGATTTTTCTTGCGTATTCAGGCATAAGCACGCTGCTGGTTGTGATGAACGAACAATTAGTGGATTATTTCAATGTGATATTTATGCTGCTTCGTTTGTTGTTTCACGCGGCATTGTACCTTTGGCTGGGGTATATTTACCTTGATGCAGCGTTGCTGATGAGAATTTATAAGGCGTTTGTTTATGCGGCGGTTATCCTGATATTTGCGCAATGGATTGTTTTCAAGCTGACGGGTTATCTGATTCCGTATCTCATTCCGTGGCTGGAGCTGCGCTGGACAATAAAATCACCCGTCGAGGTTTTTGCCTACCGCGTTTCTCACCCGCCGATTCGACTATCCTCTTTTTTCGTGGAACCGGCGGATTATGCCCAGTTTGTGACGCCGTTTTACATCTATCTGCTGTTCAAGGATGAGAAAAAGACACAGACAGAATGGCTCTTTGTGTTTCTCATCGCTCTTTCCGTCGTGATCTCTACCTCGGCACTGTTTTTTATTTCCGTTCTGGTGATAAGCCTTATCTGGGCTGTCTGGACGGTAAGAAGCAGGGGATTTACCTACTTCGGGCTTTTTCTGACAATTATACTATCGGCAACGGTGCTGATTTATTTGCTGCATCATCCAAGTATCAATGGATTGGACGGTCTGACAGAGAGGCTTGCCGAAATAGATTCGTCCAAAGGCGCGACGTCGGGAAATATGAGGGTGTTGCGCGGTTTCGCTGTGTTTTCAAAGCTGGATTTTATCAATCAGTTGTTTGGCGTCGGCGTTGGAAATACCTATTGCTATTCCCTATCGCATGGCATAAGAACGCCGTATGATTATGGAACGAGCGAAAATTTTATCAATTTTATGAGCAGCCTTACCAATATCCTTGTGTGGAACGGGGCGGTGGGATTTGCTGTGTATCTGGCGGTGATGATCCGTCAGTACCGTCGTTCCGAACGTGTGGGGAAAATGCTTATCTTCTATCTTGCCATTCTGATGTTTTCGGCAAGTATTTATGTCGTTCCGACCTATCCGTTTATGCTTCTGCTAATTATGGGCTTTGAACGCAGCCGACATGACAGGCAGTGAGAAAAAAATATT
>CAMJHU010000012.1 GCA_946405565.1 uncultured Clostridia bacterium | reverse complement strand
GATCTCTTTGCGCTGGAGGAACAGATTCAAAAGAAGCTGCGAGGGAAGAGTGGTACCCCTTATGAACTGAGTGAGGATGAGCGGCTGACCAAGATCAATTACCGCAGCACCAAAGAGATTCGACGGGCGCGTTATGAACTGGAGGAACGTGCCAACCGCCTGCGGTTCAGACTGATTGAATTGACAATTGTGACGCTGTTTCTGTGCGCACTCGAGATAGTGCCGGCGTTCGGACTGCCGTTTCCGGCGATCTTCACACCGGACGGTGCGCCGCCGGTCTATCTGGGCATATCGCTGGCAGGGCTTTGCTTTGCCGCGGGACTTTCGTTCCGGGATGTGGCGGAAGGAATGCGGAACCTGTTGCACCGGGTCTTTAATACCCGGACGGTATTGACCATTGCCATGGTGACCGAGATGGGACATATTCTGTATATGTTGCTGCTGTCGCTGGCGTTTCACCAGCCGGTGACCAATACCTTTGCGGCGCCGGTCTGCTTTGCTGTGACCATCTATACCGCCAATCGTCTGATGCACACGCTGCGGGTGGCGAGAGGCTTTGGATTCGTGATGAAAAAAGGGCTGCATAGTGCGCTGCTGGCAGCGGAAGACAGTCCCGTGGGAGTGGATTTACGTCTGGCGTCAGGCAGTCGCAATGCGAAAGTATGTTATCTGGTGCGAACCAAGCTGTTGTCAGGCTATTTTAAAAACGCCTGCCGTGAGGACGGCAGCAGCCTGATTATGGCGCGGCTGTATCCGTGGCTGCTGGTGATCGCGGCAGCCACGGCGCTGATCGGTGGTATACGCGGGGTATGGCGGGGCGACGATTTTCTTGCGGTGGGAAGTTCCGCGCTCAATGCCGCGCTGGTCACCAGCGTGCCGATCACGGGGCTGTTGTGTCTGGAGATTCCGCTGAGCATGACATCGAAAAAGTTGCTGCGCAAAGGAGCGTTGCTCAATGGGTGGAATGCCGTGGAAAAATTCGGAGATACAGACGCTTTCGCAGTGAATACCACTGATTTGTTCCCACGCGGGAGTATCCGGGTGATCAAGGCGCTGGCAGTGAGCGATATGGAGATTGAAGAAGTCACTGCTTCTGCCGCATCACTGCTAATGGCATCAGGCGGTGCGCTGGGTGAAGTGTTCGGTGCGCTGATCCAGAATGAGACTCGTCTGCGGGACAGTGTAGATGGGATGTTCTATGAAAACGAACTGGGAATGTCGGGCTTTCTGCGGGAGCGCCGGGTGCTGGTGGGCAATCGGGAGATGATGACCACGCACCGTGTGGTGATTGCGGGAGGCGGATTAAAGCGTCTGGATGAATTCGAGGCTATGGCGGAAAAACTGGGTCAGCAGATGTTGTATGTGGCGGTCAACAACCGTCTGATGGGTGTGTACCTGCTGGAATACAAGGCGTCAGCTGCCGTGAGAAGCGCTCTGGTGCAGATTATCTCAGACGGCACCAATCTGATGATTTATACCTGTGATGCCAATATTAATGTCAAGCTCATCACGCAGGTTTTCGACCTGCCGCCACGGTTTATTTCGATTCTTGATAATGAGGGCAGCCGTGTGTATGATTCCGTCACCTATGCGGTAACGGACAGCGAAGAAGCACTTCTGGCGACCAACGGCAGCTTGAAGGAACTTTCGTTGGCGATACGGGCGGCGGTGCGTATGAAGGAAACCGAACGGCTGGGACTGCTGATTCAATCCATTTGTTTTGTGATGGGATTTTTGTTTGTGGTGATTCTGAGTGTGATCAGTCCGTATGCGATTGACGCCGCCCAGGTGCTGATGATGCAGACGGTATTTGTCATTATTTCGCTGTTCTCGGTTTTACGGGCGCTCTAAAACAGTTCGCCGGAAGAACAAGGATTCTCTCGATTGCCTGACAAAAAAGATTGACATCTTGAACCGATGGGATTATAATGTACTAATGTACCAATCAACGGATACTTGGAAAGGAAGGCGGCAACCCAATTATGGCAGTGAATGAAAAGCAGAGCAAATCCGCGATGGAAGTCAAGCTGACCGCAGAAGGTCTCAAGCAACTGGAGGAAGAACTGGAATACCGCAAGACGGTCAAACGAAAGGAAATTGCCGATGAAATCAAAGTGGCGCTTTCGTTTGGTGACCTGAGTGAAAACAGTGAGTATGACGAAGCCAAAAACAATCAGGGACAAAACGAAGCGCGTATTCTGGAGCTTGAAACCAGACTCAAGCATGTGGTGGTCATTGACGAATCCGATCTGACAACCGATGTGGTGAGAATCGGCGTGAAAGTGCGGCTGCTGGATGTAGACCTGAACGAAGTGGAGATTTACCAGATTGTTGGTTCGACCGAAGCCAACCCGCTGGGCGGCAGTATTTCGGATGAATGCCCCGTGGGCAGAGCTGTCATGGGTAAACATGTGGGTGAAACCTTTGAGGTGGAAACCCCTGGCGGTGTGATTCATTATAAGGTTGTGGATATTTCCCGTTCGGTTTAAAAAGGTGAGGAAAGGGCTGCTGGCCGACAGGCGGCAGTCCTTTTGTAGTGGATTAGCAGGAAAAATGGGAGGTTCGCCATTATGAAATACATCAAAACCGTATTATTCATGGCATATATGTGGATCGAACTGCTGTTGCTGATGGTGGTATGGCTGTATGTACAGTGCCTGAATCAATTTGCCCCGCGAGAGAAGCGTGACGCGTTTGTGGATAAAACCGTGCGCAGCTGGGCACGTCGGCTGCTGTTTATGGCAGGTGCGAAGGTGGATGCGCAGGGGATGGAAGCGATATCGCGGGATCGGGTATGCGTGTTTGCGGCAAACCATCAGAGTTTTTTTGACATTTTGCTGCTGCTGGGCTATCTCGATAAGCCACACGCGCTGCTGTCAAAGGCGTCTATCGGCAAGGTTCCGCTGATCCGTCTTTGGATGCGGGAAATTCACTGTGTTTATGTGGATCGCGCTGATATGAAGGCGGGTATCGAAGCCGTGCAGCGTATGATTCAGGTGGTGGAAAACGGCTACTCCGCCATTATTTTCCCGGAAGGGACCCGCAGCAAGACCGGCGAACTGGGCGAATTCAAGGGCGGGGCATTTATGGTGGCACAGAAAACGAAGGTGCCGGTGGTGCCTGTGATGCTGGATGGTACGGCGGCACTCTTTGAGCGTAACGGACACTGGATTCAGTCCGGCAAGGTGACGCTTCGCGTGCTTGCGCCCATTGATACCGAAGGACTGAGCCGTGCCGAAGTAAAGGCGCTGCCCGCGACCACACAGCATATGATCGATGAAGCCCTGCAAGCCGCAAGAGGCGGACAGGAAGCGTAAGAAAAATGCGATAAAACCGCCCGACAGCATGGTGACGGAGCTGTATGCAATGGTGAGATAGTCAGGTTTATCCATCTCCATGTCTCCGGCGGAAGATACTTGATAAGCTATAAAATAGCGGAACAGGTCTGTTTGCACTCTCCTCAAGAGAAAGGGCAAACAGACCTGATTCTTTTTAAAAGATAGGAAAACCAATTAAAAAGGCTGCGTGGCATCCAGCATGGCGGTGAGAGTGCGTCGCATATGCTGACAGAGTTCGGGGGGAGAAAGTACGGAGACGCCCCCACGCTGCGCCAGAATCCAGCTCACAAGGCCGTCGTTGATAACCGCCTTGACGCGAATGGTGAAGCAGTCGTCGTTAAGCATATGGTAACGGATATCCTGACCGAAGCGTTCGACCACATGTTCCATGCAGCTCACGGCGCATCTGAGATCGATGTAATCGACATAGCTGCCCGCGTACATACTAAAAAGGCTGCTCATATAGTCTCCCTCGTCGAAGCCGTTGCGAAAACGGCTGATCTCATGGAGCGGACGTACCGGCTGGGACAGAATATTGACCTGCCGCATACGGTCTACACGATAGTGGGAGAAATCATCATATTTTTCATAATTGGCGACTAAGTAATATTTTCCGTCCTTCCAGATGAGGGCATAGGGACTCACCGTGAATTCATGGGATTTCTGGGAGACTGCCCGTCCGCCGCGAATCACATGGCGATAATAGGAGAAATGCACCTTTTGCTGACGGCGAATAGCTGTGTGCAATGTGTCGATACTGTAATAGATGCCCTCGTTGCGGTTTTTGGGGATGCCCAGAATTCCCCCCGACGGTTCCAGTTCTTCCGCCAGATGGCGGCTGGTCAGTCGTCGGAGCTTGCCGATCAGTTCTGCCGTTTTTTTCTCAGTGATAAATTCAGAGGATTTTACGGAATCGGTGAGCATACGCAGTTCGGGCAGTTCAAAAAGCCGCGTACCCAAATAATAGCCTGGCGGCGCGGTGGATTGGAGAATATCGAAGCCGAAGTCAATGAGCGACCCGATATCGCGATAGAGCGCTTTGCGCTCACATCCCACGCCATGTTCCGCCAGAAGGGTAACCAATCGTGGGACACTCAGCGGATGCTCTTCGTCGGTTTCCCGATAGAGAATTTCCAGCAGTGTGAGTAATTTCTGTTTCTGACTGCGTGGCATGACGGATACAACACCAGCCTTTCACCAAAGTCAGTCTGAGAGAGGCAAACAAAAAAACACCCACCGTACCGACGGTGCGTGTCGGAGCCGACAGCATATACCGGGTACAGCGGGGGCATTTTTGAAACAAATCAGACAGCTCTCGTGACTTTGCCCGAACGAAGGCAGCGGGTACACGCGTGAACTCTCTTGGGAGTTCCGTTGACGACAGCCTTTACACGTCTGACGTTGGGCTTCCATGTTCTGTTGCTTCTTCTGTGTGAGTGGGAAACCTTGATGCCGAAAGCAATTTCCTTGCCGCAAAAATCACACTTTGCCATGCAGATGCACCTCCTGATACCATGCCGCCTGCGTTCCGAGAAAAACGTTGGACGGGATTGGTTAAATAGCCGACGCGGGCAAACCGAGCCGAAATCGCCTCTTATAATCAGCGCTAAATAATACTATAAATGATTTGAAACCAAAAGTCAAGCTTTTTTTTAAAAATCTTGCAGAAAAAAACAAACAAAGAAGGAATGCATTCGATTTCATTATCCAATAAAAAAAACATAAAAATTTGTTGAAAAAGCACGATTTATGTGGTAAAATACACAGTAGAAGGCGGAAACAGATGTTGCCGCTATCATGCAAAACGATTTATTTCATAACGAAAGGCAGGCATGATCTATGATTTTTGTCACCGGCGATACGCATATTCCCATTGATATTTCCAAACTCAATTCCAGAAGCTTTGAAAAACAGAAGGAACTGACCAAGAATGATTACGTCATCATCTGCGGCGATTTCGGCGGCGTTTGGGCGGGAAGCTATAAGGACGACTATTGGCTGGACTGGCTGGAAGCCAAGAATTTTACCACGCTTTTTGTCGATGGCAATCATGAAAATTTTGACGCGCTTGCCCGGTATGAAGAATGCAGCTGGAACGGCGGCAAGGTGCAGTATATCCGTCCGTCTGTCATTCATCTGATGCGTGGGTATGTCTTTGACATTGAGGGCATGAATATATTCGTGATGGGTGGCGCTCGTTCCATGGATAAAGCCTACCGTCGGGAAGGCATTTCGTGGTGGCCGCAGGAAATGCCAAATGCTGCGGAGATGACCCGTGCCCGTCAGAATCTGGCGCTCCATGACAATCAGGTGGATCTCATCATCACTCATGACGCGCCGCTTTCGCTGGCAGCCATGATCTGTTATGACAAAACGGAAGATGACGATCTGATGCCGTTTCTGGAGGATATTAAAAATACGGTGGGGTATCGTCACTGGTATTTCGGACATTTTCATATCGACTGGCGGATCGATGAATGCCATACCGCCCTTTACAATAAGATTATACAGATTTGAGAGGTGGATCATCCTATGATCATTGATTCTCATGTGCATATCGGGGAACTGGCTGGTTTTCATATGAAGCCGGAGCACGTCATCCGTTCGATGGAAAAATACGGCGTGGACTATTCGCTGGTGTCGAGCGGTACAGCCGTGGAATTTGATGAACAGCACGGCAGTCTTCCTGAGGACTGGCCCTATGATCAATACAGCGCGAATCTGCCGACGGTGGAGATGGCGCGGCAGTATGATGGCAGGATTGGCGTGGCGGTGTGGTGCAAGCCGCATACGGAGGGCGTCAATGCCCGTCTGCTGCAATTGCTGGACGAGGGTGGTGCATATATCAAGGCACTCAAATTCCACCCCTATCACTCCATAATGCCTGTCAATGCGCCGCAGATGCAGCCCTATCTGCGGCTGGCAGCCGAACGCGGTATGCCGGTGGTGGTGCATTCCGCGGCAGATGATTGGTCGCAGCCGCGGAATGTTTATGAAGCTGCCAAAGCGTTTCCCGATGTCACCTTTGTCATGGTGCATATGGGACTTTGCACCGACAACACGGAAGCCATTGAACTGATCGGTTCGCTGCCCAATCTGTATGGCGATACTACATGGGTACGTCCCGAAGCGGCTTTGCGGCTTGTGAAGAAATACGGGGCGGAAAAGCTGCTGTTCGGTTCGGACAATCCCATCGACGGCGAGGATACCTATGCCCATCCGTTTTATCGGACGTATTTTGGGACGTTCAAGGAGTGGGTGACACCGGAGGAATATGAGCTGATCATGCACGGCAATGCCGAGCGGCTGTTTGATTTGTCCATCTCTGAAAAAAGCACTTGACATAATGCCAAAATTATGATACAATTCTTTTGTTGCGCAAGTGATATGGCGCAGCGAATCCTTGCTCCGAGAGAAACGGAGCCATATGCCCAGAAGGAGGTGCTACAAAGATGGAAAAGATGAAAGAAGCTTATGAGTCCATCCTTATTGTGTCCTGCAAGAACGGTGACGACGCGGTGACTGCTGTCGTGGAGAAGTTCAAGAAGATGATCGAGGACAACGCAACGCTTGACAGCGTGGAGGAGTGGGGTAAGCGCAAGCTGACCTATCTCATCAACAAGGAGTCCGAGGGCTACTATGTTCTCTTCAACTTCACCGCTGACGCGGAGTTTCCGGCAGAACTCGACCGTGTGTACAACATTACCGACGGTGTGCTTCGCTCGCTGATCGTCAAGAGAATTGAGAAGTCCGAGGCTGCTCCCGCTCCCGTTCAGGAGGAAGCTCCCGAGGCTGCTGTTGACGCAGAGTAAGGGGAGGGGTACGGCACAAATGCTCAATCGCGTGATTTTGATGGGAAGGCTCACTGCCGAGCCTGACTACCGGACAACCCAAAGCGGTGCGCCCATGGCGAGATTCACATTGGCAGTGGACAGGGACTATTCCGGTCAGAACAATGAACGTCAGACGGATTTCCTTGACGTCATTGTATGGAGACAGCGTGCTGATTTTGTCAGCAAATACTTCCACAAGGGACAGCTTGTAGCTGTGCAGGGGAGTATTCAGGTGAGCTCCTATACCGACCGCGACGGCAACAAGCGCAGATCGTGGGATATCGTAGCCGATCAGGTCTACTTTGCGGAAGCAAAACGGGACAACGGCTATCAGAATAACTATGATTACAGCCGCTACGATCAGATGACGCCGCCTCCCGCACCCTCACAAAATACGGCTGCTTACAGTGAGCCTGTCGGCACCGCTTATCAGAGCGGCGGCGACGGAGACTTTACGCCTGTGGCGGATGACGATCTGCCCTTCTGATTCTGACAGAGACACATCATACACAAAGGAGGATATGACCTATGGCTGACAGACCCGAACGCAGAGGCCGCAAGGGCCGCAAAAAGGTTTGCAATTTCTGCGTGGAAAACATCAAGGAAATTGACTACAAGGACGTCAATAAGCTGAGAAGATACGTTTCCGAAAGAGCCAAGATTCTGCCCCGCAGAGTGACCGGCACCTGTGCTTTCCACCAGCGCCAGCTTACCACAGCAATCAAGCGTGCCCGCCACGTTGCGCTGATGCCCTACACTGCCGAGTAATGTATATCCATTGCGGTTTGTAGGTTGAACCATTTGATGATAACGGCATATGATGATAGCAATATCAACCATATGCCGTTTTTTTCTTGATATATATGGAGAGGATTGTCTGTGAACCCATTAATGACAGAGGATGCCATCTTAAAATATTCGTCGCGCGGCATGGAGAAACTGCGTCCGCTTTTGCCGCACGATTTCTGCCGCAGAGCAGCCGGTGCACTGCTGGGGTTGAAAAAAGGAAATGTGTTGATTGCCACGGGTTTTTATGTGAAAGGTCACGCTGAAACTGACGGACCGCCCGGCGCGTATTTTTTGGCGCGGGCGCTCAATGTCTGTGGGTTTCACGCGGTAATTGTGACGGACAGCCTTTGCGAAGGTTTGTTCCGGGAGATTCCGGTGGAGATACTGCCGTTTGAGGTATGTGAATCACAGTGCGTCGCGCTGATCGAAACATACGCTCCGAAAGCCCTGATTTCGGTTGAGCGCTGCGGCGTCAATGCGCGGGGAGATTATGCCAATATGCGCGGCGAGAGCATTGCGGCGCATACCGCCAAGCTCGACCCGCTGTTTGCGGAGGGGAGAACACGAAACATTCTGACTGTCGGCATAGGCGACGGCGGAAACGAAATCGGTATGGGCAATTTTCGCGAAGTGATAGAACGCGAGCTTTCGTTGGTGCCCTGTGTCACGGAAGTGGATTACCCCGTCATCGCCACCGTTTCCAATTGGGGCGCGTATGGGCTTTGCGCCTGCCTGCGGCAGTTGAGCGGGAAGGCCGTCATGCCTGCTTATGGCGAAATTCGGACTTACCTTGAACACATCGTCGCGCTGGGCAGCGTGGACGGCATGACGGGGGAGCATACGCCGACGGTGGACGGATTTTCGCAGGATATCGAACGGGACGTCATAGAGTGTTTGACGTGTTGAGAATGGAATAAAAAATTTTCTCCCATTGTTGTAACGAATGGCGATTTGTCGGGTCATATGGTTGCTATAGCGTTTATGACAGACAAAGGAGGTTAGAATCGATGTGAAGAATGAGCCGCACAAGGACGCGTTTGACGAGATATACAATGAATATTTTCACGATATCTATCTATATCTGATGTCGCTGACCCGCGATGAAGCGCTGGCGGAGGACCTGACACAAGAGGTCTTCTTTCGGGCGATGAAGTCGTTGAACAAGTTTCGCGGGGAATGTCATCTGCGGGTCTGGCTGTGCCAGATTGCCAAGAATGAATTTTTCCGCTACTACGGCAAGGCCAAGCGCGCTCTGCCCTCCGATATGGAAGCATTCGCCGACAGCGGGGAATCTGCGGTGGGAAGCATACGCTTTGAGGAACGGTTGGAGGACGGCGAAACTGCCTTTGACCTGCACAAGATACTGCATACCCTTGACGAGCCGTACAAGGAGGTATTCTGGCTGCGAACCTTCGGCGAGCTTTCGTTCAGACAGATTGCCGCGCTGTTTGGCCGCAGCGAAAGCTGGGCGCGGGTGACGTACCACCGCGCACGGCTGAAAATTATCGAGCAATTCGGACAGACGCAACAGGGAGGAAACACAGAATGAGCAGAATTAATTGCGACACGGCGGGCGATTTGATACCGCTGTATGTGGACAAGGTACTCACCGAGAGCAGCGTAGAGCTGGTGGACGAGCATTTGGCGGAGTGCAAGACTTGCCGCCAAAAAGTAAAACTCCTGCAAGACGGGACGGTCATCAAGGCCCGCGACAGTTACCGCCCCTTGCGGAAAATCAAGCAGAAAATCCGGCGTTACAAACTGGCGGGTGTGATTGCCGTGACGGTATTGATAGTGCTGTTCGGCGTTTATGTGCTGCTGAACCATATGAAAATCGTGATGACGGCGTATGCCTATGATGAGGTGAAGGACAATCTGCGGCTGGTGAGTGTCAGCGACATATCGGCCTTTCACGGCGGCATGAAAAGTATGCTGATTTACGATGGATCAAATAAAAAATTCCATGCCAACAGTCTGGTGACGGTGGTGGGACAAAAGGACGGAAAAACGCAGGTGGAGGTGACGACCTTCATGGAGCGTTCGGCCTATGATGATATCGATATGTTTTATCATATGAATCATCAGATTAACTCAGAACTGGACGATATTGTCTTTATGGACGAGTATGTTTCGTGGACGGAGGATTTGTTTGACGAGAGCGGAAAAGAGCGCTACAATAATGTACACCGCGCAGGAGGTTGGGATAACTATGAGCGTATCGCAATTGAAAATATGGAGGTGGTTCGCCTGTACTATGGTCGGTGGGAGACGTATACCGCGTCTGAGAACGACAGATGGCACGCGGGACTGACGGGAGAGCGTCACCTGCTGTGGGCCAAGGCGGGATATGAGAACGAATAGCCCCGGTATGTGAAAACAAGTGGACGGGAGATAGGGAACAGTAAATCAAAGAAGCCTCGGCGATGGTCATGTGACCAAAGCCGAGGCTTGCTTTTTATGAGAATGAAAACGGTGCAAAGGGAGCAACCATTAACCGATGAATCTCACACGAATCACGCCGTCCACCGCATTGAAGGCTTCCTTGGCGGCATCGGTGATGTCACCCGCGAAGTCGAGAATGCTGTAGGCATAGTCGCCCTTGGACTTGCTGAGCATATTCTCGATGTTCAGACCCTCACCCGAGACAATCGCAGAGAGCTTGGTCAGCACGTTGGGGATGTTCTTGTGCAGCACGCAGACGCGCTTGGCAGCCACGGGACCGGCATCGATGTCGGGATAGTTGACCGAATGCACGATGGAGCCGTTTTCGAGGTAGTTCTTAATCTCATCAACTGCCATCATGGCGCAGTTGTCTTCGGATTCGGGAGTGGAAGCGCCGAGGTGGGGAATGGCAATAATGCCGTCCACGTCGAGAACCTCATCGTCCGGGAAATCGATAACATAGCTGGCAACCTTGCCGCTGGCGAGCGCTGCCTTGATGTCGGCGTTGTTGACCAGACCGCCGCGGGCAAAGTTGAGAATGCGCACGCCGTCCTTCATGGAAGCGATGGATTCGGCGTTGATCATGTTCTTGGTGTCGGGAATGAGCGGTACATGAATGGTGATGATATCGCTCTGTTCAAAGATGGTCTTGAGGTCGGTAACGTGTCTGACCTTGCGGGAGAGACGGAGCGCGACGTCTACCGAGAGGAAGGGATCGTAGCCGATGACATTCATGCCGAGTGCGGCGGCGTCGTTGGCAACCAGACCGCCGATGGCGCCCAGACCGATGACGCCCAGCGTCTTGCCCTTGATTTCGGGACCGACAAACTGGCTCTTGCCCTTCTCGACCATCTTGCCCACCTGATCGCCGTTGCCCTTGAGGGTCTTTGCCCATGTGGTAGCGGGGAGAACGTTGCGGGAGGAGAAGATCATAGCGCCGAGTACCAGCTCCGCCACGGCGTTGGAATTGGCGCCGGGAGTGTTGAAGACAACAATACCTTTCTCGGCACACTTGTCGAGCGGGATATTGTTGACGCCCGCGCCGGCTCTTGCGATGGCGAGAAGGCTTTCAGGCAGTTCCATATCGTGCATGGCAGCCGAACGGACAAGTACCGCGTCGGGATTGGCGATGTCTTCGGCACAGTTATAGCCTGCGCCGAAGCGGTCAAGACCGATTTTGGCAATTTTATTTAAGGTAAGTATATTGGCCATTTGATTTCATATCCTTTCAGAAATGACTGGGATTCCGGAATGCCGGTGCATTACTGAGCGTTCTCCTGCTCGAACTTCTTCATGAATTCGACCAGTGCTTCCACGCCTTCATAGGGCATTGCGTTGTAGATGGAGGCTCTCATGCCGCCGACCGAACGGTGACCCTTGAGGTTGACAAAGCCCGCAGCGGTGGATTCCTTGACGAACTTCGCGTCCAGTTCCTCGTTGCCGGTGACAAAGGGAACGTTCATGAGCGAACGGTCCTCGGGAACAACGGTACCCTTGAAGAGCTTGGAACTGTCGAGGAAGTCGTAGAGCAGCTTTGCTTTCTTCTCGTTGAGTGCCTTCATGGCTTCGAGACCGCCCATCTTCTTGATCCATTTGAAGGTCAAGCCGGCGATGTAAATGGCATAGCAGGGAGGCGTGTTGTAGAGGGAATCGGCGTCGGCATGGGTCTTGTAGTTGAGCATGGTGGGGGTGATGTCCATCGCGTTGCCGATGAGATCCTCACGGATAATCACAATGGTCACGCCCGCGCAGGAAACATTCTTCTGCGCACCGGCAAAGAGCAGACCGAACTTGCTCACGTCGATCGGCTCGGAGAGAATGTTGGAGGAGATATCCGCTACCAGCGGCACGTCACCGGTATCGGGGAGGGTGTTCCACTTGGTGCCGTAGATGGTGTTGTTGAGACAGATGTGTACATAATCAGCATCGGGTCTGAAATCGGACTTCTCTACCTTGGGAATATAGGAGAAGGTCTTATCCTTGGAGGAGGCTACCGCCTTTGCGTCGCCGTATCTGGTAGCTTCCTCATATGCCTTCTTCGCCCACTGACCGGTGATGACGAAGTCTGCCTTGCCGTTTTTGGTCATGAGGTTCATGGGAATCATGGCAAACTGGGTGGAAGCGCCGCCCTGCAGGAAAAGCACCTTGTAGTTATCGGGAATATTCATGATTTCGCGCAGATCGGCTTCGGCTTCCTTGATGATTTTATCATAGACCTTGGAGCGATGGCTCATCTCCATGACGGACTGACCGCTGCCCTGATAATCCATCATTTCATCGGCTGCCTGCTTGAGAACCTCTTCGGGGAGCATGGAAGGACCTGCCGAAAAATTATAAACTCGTGCCATAGTGTAGTTACCTCCAAAAAAATAAAGTCGATGTGACGGTGCGGCAGTGAAAGAAGCATACCGCAATCGGGATCTGTCGATTGACAGACTTTTCACACGTTTGTTATCATTATAGGCTGATTGGTGAGCGGTGTCAATGATTTTTGCAAATAAAGCGGGGGTTTCCGCGATTTTTTACCCCTCGCGAAAAGCCCCCGCCTGTCGAAAGAAAATTTTTATGAAAAACGCCCATGGTGCGAGTGAACCGCTGAAACGGAACACTTGCAGCTATCCGATCAGCGTGATACCACTGTAAAAGCGCTGAATGCTCCACAGTGCAAAGGAAGCATCCACTTCGTCGCCGTTGCCGTTTTCGCGTCCGAAAATCTCACCCCGGAAGCTCATGGATTCCGAATCGTTGATGATAAAAGTAATAGCGTCTCCGTGGCGATGATAGCCGTAGATCACATAGCAGTGACCGGTTTGGTTGAGGGGACGGTCGCTGTATTGCACAAGGATGATTTTGCCTTCGTCAAGCGCTTTCAGAATCGTGGGAAGATCCGCATAACCGGTCTCAAAGGGAATATGACAGGCCCTGAGTGTTTGGCGCAGCGTTTCCATATCCCAGCCGAGTTTGGATTTGCTGGCGGCACGCATACTTTCCACGGTGGCGGTGCTGTTCTGATCATACCAGTGTGCAGCCATGGCGGTGATGGAGGGCATACAGTTGATGCTGGCATAGGAGCCGGTACCCCGCTGAGAGAAGAACCAATTGTAATCGCGATCATTGAGAACATTCTTCTTTTCAAAACCGTATTTGACATACTTGTCCTCTGCGGAACGGCTGTCAAAATAAGCCGCCGTGCGACCTGCGGCGATGAGCAGGTCTTTTTTGGTATAGAAACCGTTCCACTCGTAATTGGTGGCATAGCTCCAGTCGTCGTAGCGGGAGGTAATAAAGCTGCGGGCGTTCCGGATGGCATTGGTCACGGTGAAATCCGCATACGGGGCAAACAGTACCGAATCGCCGTAGTATTCCATAAAGTTGTAGGTGATGGCGCGTCTTGCCCAGATATTGTCGGTATCGTCGATGAGTATGAGATGACTGTCGCTGAAACTGCGATCATAGGCAGGTCCCGCGTCCGCGATGCGGCAGAGAATTTCCGCGGCATCGAGACGGTTGCATTCCATCTGCTGTCCGCCAGCGCCTTTAGCGGCGAGCGCATCCAGATCCACCTCGCCCAGCGCCGCCCATGAGAGTTTGTCGTCAGCGGCATCTTCCAGTTCCGGTGCGCGACAGACGCCGTGCATCGTGCGGATCATGGATGCAAATTCCTCACCCGTAACGGCTTGACTTTGACGACCGTAAACCTCGAATTCCGCCCGATCCATTACGGCATCCGCCATAGTCAGCACGGAATAAAGGTTGACCTGCGGCATATATTCATAATTGTCGTAGTAACCGTAAGCCGAGAGCATTCCGAGCTTCAGCGCCTTCTGGAAGGTTTCGCCTTTGGAGGCACCCACGGCGACATCGGAAATATCCAACGGTTTCTCCGCGATGGCTTCATAGAGGCGGACAAAGGTGTCGGTTGCGAATTCCTCACCGATGAACGCGTCGGGATCGGAGAGATCGACTTCCAATCCTGTCCGTTTGAGAATGAGAGCACATTCGGTGAGATCGGCGGAATCCAGCCATTGCAGGTCTTCCACGGGTTCCACACGGAGATCGGCAGGCTTGCTGCCGGTGGCACGGAGAATCGTGAGGGCATCCTGTCCGTCGGAAATACGCATTTCCATCGTGTATGAGGGATGGAAAAAGCCGTAATCCTCAGCTTTCGCAATGTCGTATTCGACTTGCAGCCTGCCCTCGGATGCCTCAACGGTCTGCTGTGCCTGCTGCGCATAAGGGGAGAGCTTCGATGCCAGCGCGGCGTTGATTTCGTCGCTATGGGAGAGTCCCGATACCACCGGCAGACTGTACCCGCTGTCGTCATTGATATCGACGTGTACGTCCTGCTCGGTGCAGGCGCAGAGAAGCGCCGTCATCAGCAGTGCAGCGCCAAACCGGGTAATGCGGAAAAAGAATCGGGTGTGATTGATTGGTTTATTCATTGAGATCCATCCTTTGCGGCAGTCTGTTGACCCGTGGTCAGGCGGGAAATTAATTGAGCGGCTCTGGCACGTAGTGCGTCGGGGGTATTGGGAGTGACACCATCGCACACCTCCGACAGCAGCGCACGCAGCAGCGCGCCGATTGGCGATCCGGGTGCGACTCCCATATTTTGGAGGTCCCGTCCGTTCAGCGCCAGATCGCCGATACGCATACAGGCGTTTTCCTGTATCAGCGTATGGAATATGCGCTCGCTCTCATTCAGCTCGTCAAGCTGTGAGCGATAGGCGGGAGCGTGTCCCATCACATCGGCGCGGCGGAGCATGAAAAGCTGACGCAGCACCTCTTCACCGTATTTGGTCAGACGGCGATGAAGAATGCGTCGGGAAGGAGGAAGGAGGGGTTCGTCGTGGCTTCTCACCAGCAGCGTGACGCGGGCAGCGGTTTTTTTATCGGTCCGCAGGTATCGGGCGAAGATAAGTTCACAGATATCCCCCCCGATCTCAGGATGACCGTAGAAATGCCCCACGCCGTCTGCGTCGGCAGTGAAACAATGCGGTTTTCCCACATCATGCAGCAGTGCCGCCAGACGCAGGACAATGTCGTCGGGCGGAACAGCATCCACCACGCGCAGGGTGTGTTCCCAGACATCCGCGTCATGATGGGGATTGTGCTGGGCGAAACCGAACATCGGCGCAATGGGAGGAAGTATTTCCGCGATGATGTCTTGGTATTCCCGCAGCACGGCAGATGCGTTTTGACCGCAGAGC
>CAMJHU010000011.1 GCA_946405565.1 uncultured Clostridia bacterium | reverse complement strand
TTATTTCTGCATAGTTCCTTTCGTTTTTATCGTAAATGACACCATCCGGTGGACAGATAAACGTTGCAATGATGTCATTTACGATGGAAAGGACGGCGTTTCGTTTGAAATTTTTTCTCATCAGCGACAATATCGACACCGCCACGGGACTTCGGCTTGCCGGCATTGAGGGCGTTGTCGTACACGAGGACTACGAAGTCGAAAACGAGCTTCGCAGGGCGATGGCGGATGAATCGGTGGGCATTATTCTGATGACGGAACGGCTGGTGTCCCTTTGCCCCGATCTGATCTATGACCTCAAGCTCAGTACCGCCCGTCCGCTGATTGTGGAAATCCCCGACCGCCACGGCAACGGTCGCGCCAAGGATTCCATTTCCCGCTATGTGCGCGAGGCAATCGGCGTGAAAATCTGACCGTAAGGCGCATACGGCAACGTATGCCTTTTGATACCGACAACCAAGGGGTGTTGATGTAATATGCTGACACAGGAAGAAAAGCTCAGTAAGTTTATGATCGCCATTAACGAATATGCCCGCGAACAGCATGATAAGATTATGCGCGAAATCGAGGCGCAGGACGCGGTGGAACTCGAAAAGGCGGAGCGGGAATACCGCGAGGAATCCTACCGCACGATTCAGCGCCGCACTGCCGAGATTCGCAGTATGATCAGCCGCGAACTGGCGGACAAGGAAATGAAGGGTCGGAAAGCCCTTCTCACGCGGCGCAGTGAGATTGAGGATGAGGTCTTTGCAAGAGCCGCCGCTCGGCTGGAAGAATTCACCAAGACCGACGCCTATAAAACCTACATGAGAAGAGCTGCGCTGGAAGCCAAAAAACGCTTTGTCGGCGGCGGTGAGGAACTCCTGAGCCAGACGGTGATCTATATCCGCGACCGTGACAAGAAATGTTCGCCCCTGATTAAAACCGCTTTCGGCGACTGCACCGTCAAAATTGACCCGCGTATTGTCCTGGGAGGACTTCGCGCGGAAAATGCCGCGCTGGGGCGTGTGCTCAATGTGACGCTGGATATGGCGCTGGAACAGCAGCGCGATTGGTTTGCCGAAAACGCCGGACTGACGGTTTCTTAATGCGGAATTCGGAATGCGTAATGCGGAATTTGATATGTGGTTGGAGGAGAGGTCTTTCATGGAAAAGTCCTATCAGATCTATGGCATTAACGGTCCTGTGGTCACGATACAGGGAAAGACGAGTTTGTCTATGATGGAAATGGTGTATGTCGGTGAGCAGCGTCTGGCAGGCGAAGTCATCGGCATGACCAGTGAATATACGACCATTCAGGTATATGAGGAAACCACCGGTCTGACCCCCGGCGCGTCGGTCTATGCCACCGGCGGACTGCTGTCGGCCACGCTGGGACCCGGTATCCTCGACAATATCTTCGACGGCATCGAGCGTCCGCTCAAGGACATCGAGGCGCAGACCGGCAGCGCGTTTATCAGCCGCGGCGCGAGTGTGTCTTCGCTGGATACCGAACGCGAATGGGACGTCACCGTCAAGGTCAAACCCGGCGACCGGCTCGAAGGCGGCATGATTTATGCGACCTGCCCCGAAACCTCTATCATCGAGCATCGCTGTCTGGTGCGTCCCGATCTTTCGGGTGTGGTGGAGACTGTCGCGCCGGACGGCAAATACAAGGTCAACGATACGGTTGTGACCTTCAAGGACGACGAGGGGAAACGGCATGAACTTTCGCTCTGCCAGAAATGGCCGATCCGCCGTCCCCGTCCTATCAAAGACCGGCTGTATGCCAATATCCCGCTGATTACCGGTCAGCGCGTCATCGACGCGCTGTTCCCGATTGCCAAAGGCGGTACCGCCGCGATTCCGGGCGGGTTCGGCACCGGCAAGACCATGACCCAGCACCAGCTCGCCAAATGGTGCGACGCGGATATCATTGTCTATGTGGGCTGCGGGGAACGCGGCAACGAGATGAGTCAGGTGCTGGAAGAATTCTCGTCGCTGATCGACCCCAAGTCCAACCGTCCCATGACCGACAGAACCTGTCTGATTGCCAATACCTCCAATATGCCGGTGGCTGCCCGTGAAGCGTCGATTTACACCGGCATCACACTGGCGGAGTATTACCGCGATATGGGCTATCATGTCGCGATCATGGCGGATTCCACTTCCCGCTGGGCGGAGGCACTGCGCGAAATCAGCGGCCGTCTCGAGGAAATGCCCGCCGAAGAGGGCTTCCCCGCCTATCTGCCTTCCCGTTTGTCCGAATTCTACGAGCGTGCCGGACTGGTGGAATCGCTCTGCGGACAGCAGGGTTCTGTCACCATTATCGGCGCCGTGTCGCCGCAGGGCTCCGATTTCTCCGAGCCGGTGACGCAGAATACCAAGCGCTTTACCCGCTGCTTCTGGGCGCTGGATAAATCGCTCGCCTATGCGCGGCACTATCCCGCCATCAACTGGCTCAACAGTTACAGCGAATATGCCGGCGACCTCGAGAAGTGGTACTGCGACAACGTGGGCGAGGATTTCATGCGCTGCCGCGAACGCTTTTCCGCGCTGCTGCAGGAAGAGGCAAGTCTGATGGAAATCGTCAAGCTGATCGGCTCCGACGTGCTGCCTGATGACCAGAAGCTCATTATTGAAATTACCAAGGCTATCCGCGTGGGATTCCTCCAGCAGAATGCCTTTCACAAGGACGATACCTACGTGCCGCTGACCAAGCAGCTCCGGATGATGCGCGCCACCCTGCATCTCTATGACCGCGCCGCCTACGCGATTGCGCAGGGCGTGCCGCTCTCCAAAATTACCGACAGCGGACTGTTTGACAAGATTGTGCGTATCAAGTACGATGTGCCGAACGACAGAGAGGAGCTTCTCGACGGCTATCTCCGCGAGATTGACGATGTGATGAATTCCTTTACGGTGTAACCGTTCGCTTTGGGAAGAAGGTAAGAAGAAGTTATGATTTATGAATATATTGGCGTCAGGGAAATCAACGGCTCCCTGATTGTGCTGGACGGAGTGGACTGCCCTTCCTTCGAGGAAATCGTGGAGATTCATCTTGACGGCGGCGACGTCCGTCACGGGCGTATCGTGGCGATTGAGGGTTCCCGCGCCGTGATTCAGGTGTTTGAGGGAACCAGAGGCATTGCGCTCGACAACAACCGCACCCGCCTCAAGGGACGTCCGATGGAACTGGCGCTGTCGCCCGAAATTCAGGGGCGTATCTTCAACGGCGTGGGGACGCCGATTGACGGTCTGGGCAAGATTTATCCCGAAAAGCGTCTCAACGTCAACGGCACGCCTATCAATCCCGTCTCCCGGCTGTATCCCCAGAACTATATCTGCACCGGCATTTCCTCCATCGACACGCTGATCACGCTGATTCGCGGTCAGAAGCTGCCGATTTTCAGCGGTTCCGGCATGAAGCACAACGAGCTTGCCGCTCAGATCGTGCGGCAGGCGAAGATTGCCAACGATGAGGACGCGAAGTTCTGTATCGTCTTTGCCGCGATGGGCGTCAAGAATGACGTGGCGGATTATTTCCGCCGTTCCTTTGAGGAATCCGGCGTGCTGGGGCGCGTGACCATGTTCCTCAATCTCGCCAACGACCCCATTATCGAGCGTATTCTCACCCCGCGCTGCGCGTTGACCGCCGCGGAGTATCTGGCGTTTGAACACGATATGCACGTGCTGGTTATCATGACCGATATGACCTCCTATGCCGAAGCCTGCCGCGAGTTTTCGTCCTCCAAAGGCGAAATTCCCGGGCGCAAGGGTTATCCCGGCTATCTCTATTCCGACCTCGCGTCGCTCTATGAACGCGCGGGTATGATCAAAGATCACAAGGGTTCGGTCACGCAGATTCCCATTCTGACCATGCCCAACGACGATATTACCCACCCGGTGCCGGATTTGACGGGATATATTACCGAGGGTCAGATCGTGCTGGATCGCGCCCTGGACGGTTCGGGCGTCTATCCGCCGGTGTCCATTCTGCCGTCGCTCTCCCGTCTGATGAAGGACGGTATCGGCGAAGGCTTCACAAGAGCCGACCACGCGGCGCTGTCCAATCAGTTGTTTGCCTCCTATGCCAAGGTGCAGGACGCCCGTTCGCTGGCGTCGGTCATCGGTGAGGAAGAGCTTTCCGAGAACGACAAGAAGCTGCTGGCGTTCGGCAAGAAGTTTGAAAACAAATTCATCAAGCAGAGTGAGAACGAAGCGCGTTCGATGGAGCAGAGCCTGAATCTGGGCTGGGAGCTTCTTTCCGAGCTGCCCAAAGAGGAACTCGACCGCGTGGACAACGAAACGCTGGAGAAATATTACAAGCCGCCCAAGCAGGCGTAATCTTTCCCCCAGGCGGAACGAATGCGGAGCGCGAGCCAATCGCGTTTGACTCCCAGATGAGGTCGGGCAAATACAGAACAAAGGTTGAAAGGAGGAATGCCGTTTGGCAGTCAATACCGTGCCTACCAAGGGCAATCTGATTGCAACCAAAAAATCGCTGGAGCTGGCGAGGGTCGGCTATGACCTTCTCGACCGGAAGCGGAATATCCTTGTCCGCGAAATGATGACGCTCATGGACAAGGCGGCTACCATTCAAAGCGAGATCGACAGCAATTATTCCGAGGCGTACATCGCCTTGCAGCGCGCCAATATTACCTTCGGTCTGTGCGAACCGCTCGCGGAAGCCGTGCCGGTGGACGACGGACTGACCATTGACTACCGCTCCGTCATGGGCGTGGAAATCCCCACCGTGAAGCTGGAAGAAAAGCCGCTGACCATTCCGTTCGGTATGTATACCTCGAATTCGATGGTCGATCAGGCGTATCTGAAATTTCAGGAGGTCAAGCGGCTGACGGCGGTACTGGCGGAAGTTGAAAACTGCGTCTACCGCCTCGCCGACGCGATCAAGAAAACCCAGAAGCGTGCCAATGCCCTCCGGAACATTATGATTCCGAAGTTTGAAAGCACGGTCAAATATATCACTGACGCGCTCGACGAAAAGGACAGAGAGGAATTTAGCCGCCTGAAAGTCATCAAGGCGCAGAAAAGCAAAAAGCAATCATAACGCATAGCAGCACTCCGACAGGTTCGGGGTGCTGTTTTTTTTGTCTGCGCGGTATATTACCGGTCGATATTGGCAAAAATGATCATGAGATTCTGGGAAGAAACAGGAGATGAAGCGGTTTTGGCGGGAATGATCTGGAAAAAGCTGCTGGGCATACAGGAGCAGGCATCGGATGCCTCGCAGGGGCAGACACAAAAACAATCATCGGAACTGTGCAGCGGCGGGGTGTTTGATATCGCGCCGGATTACGAGTGGTTGGTATCGACCGATTTTCAGCTCAACCTCGATCAGTGCAGGGGCTGGAAGGGAAAAAATGCCGATGTGCTGATACGGGAATTTATGCTGGCGGACGGACGGCGGGGATTCGTCGTGCTGGTGGACGGTATGTGCGACAAGATGAGCGTGGAGCAGAATCTGATGGCGCCCGCTATGAAGCTGCGTATCAGCGGTCAGGCGGATGGACTGTCCCCTTTGGAGCAGCTTCAGCAGATCATTCTGAATGCCGAGGTCAGCGAGCAGGTCAGTCTGGCAAAGGGCTATATCGCCGCCATTACCGGGGATGTGCTGCTGTGCATCGAGGGATTGTCTGCCGCGTTTGTGGTCGGGGCAAGACATATTGCGTCGCGTTCGGTGTCTCCCAGTGAAACCGCCGGTTCGGTGGTGGGACCGCACGAGGGATTTACCGAAAATCTGCGGATCAACACCGCGCTGGTGCGCCGCCGTATCGCGGACCCGAATTTCACCATCGAGATGACGGAAATCGGACTTCGTTCCCATACGAGCGTCGCCATGTGCTATATCGACGGCGTGGTCAATCCGCAGCTGGTGGATGAGGTGCGTACCGCCATGGAGGGCATTACCATTGACATTCTCAACGACGCGGGAGAACTGGGACAGCTCATCGAACAGTATCCGCTCAGTCCGTTTCCGCAACTAGGCGGCACCGAAAAGCCGGACACCGCCGCCGCCGAAATCTGCGGCGGACGCATCGGACTGATGGTCAACGGCAGTCCGTATGTGCTGCTCGCGCCCGCCACCTTTGCCTCCATGATACAGGTGTCGGAGGATGGGTACCAGCGCTGGACCTACTCCTCTTTTCTGAAGCTGCTGCGCTGGGCGGCGGTGTTTTTATCCATCAGCGCTCCGTCGCTGTATGTGGCGGTTATTGCCTACAATCCCGGACTGCTGCCGGTGGATTTGCTGCTGCTGTCGGCTGCGAATCGGATTCATGTGCCGTTCAGCGCGGTGACAGAGGTGATTATCATGGAATTCTTTATCGAGCTGTTGCGGGAAGCGAGTATCCGGCTGCCGGGGAGCATCAGCTCCGCGATGTCCATCGTCGGCGGTATTATCGTGGGGGACGCCGCGATCCGGGCGGGTCTGGTCAGCCCGCTGCTGATCATTATCGTGGGACTGACTTCGTTGACCACGTTTGTGATTCCGTCCTATGAGCTTTCCTCCTCGCTGCGATTGGTAAAGTATTTCCTGCTGGCGCTGTCGGCAGTGTTCGGCATTTTTGGTCTGACGGTGGGAATCGTGCTGTTTATTTCCCAGCTTTGCGCGCTGTACAGTTACGGCACCGAGTTTACCGCGCCGTTTTCGCCCACCTACAGGAAGGGCTTTCTGGAAAGTTTGGTGGAGCTGCCGATTTTCCGTCGGAATACGCGGGCAGCCTATTATGAGCCGGTCGATCTGGTGCGGATGAAATGAGGTGTTTTCTTTGAAACAACAGGGGAACGGCAGTACCTCGACGTTTTCCACCTGGCAGCTCACCGTGCTGGTGGTGATGGCGGGGATGGGGGGGATGTATTTTTATCCCGAAACCGTCAGCAGACGTTCCGCCGCCGTGCTGCTGGTGACGGTTGGGCTGGTGATGGCGTCTATGGCGATGCTGGCGTATTGCTTTCGACGGAGCCGAAGCGTATCCTTTCCCAACCTGCTGGAGGAACATCTGAGCGGGGGACTTTCACGGGTGATTCTGGCAGTCGGCGCGGTGTGTTTCGGTGCGGAAGCCTGCTGTGTGGCAGTGAAACAGACGCAGATGACGGGACTCTTTCTGCTCGAAAAAACGCCGCCGCAGGTGGTGCTTGCCGTGACGCTTGTGACGGTGTGTTTCATGATTCCCTCCGGCATACGGCAGATTGCCCGGACTGCCGAACTGCTGTTCCTTGCCATTCTTCTGCCGCTGGGGTTTATTATCGCGATGGCGCTGTATCACATTTCCCGTATGAATTTCGGCGAACTGATGCCGCTGTTCCAGCCGGTTTCCGTCGGCAAATGGTCCATGACGGAGTGGCGTCACGCGGTGATGCCCTTATGCGGCATTTCGGCCGCAGGGTATTTTGCGGGGTATTATGAAAAGAAAAAGCTGGCGCGCGGACTGCTGGGCGGTACGGCACTGCTATCGCTTTGCTGTGTGCTGATTCTGCTGTGTTGTGTGGGCGTTTTTTCCATCGAGGGAACCCGGCATTTATCCTTCCCGCTGACCGAGCTTTCCCGCATTGTGAGCGTGGGCAATGTCTCGCTTAACCATCGGTTTGATATTTTGTATATCATGATTTACACGGCGGTGTCGATGGTGGCTGCCGGAGTGCTGCTGTATTGCTGCGGCATCTCCCTGTGCGGGGTGTTTCGCGTCAAGAGCCACAGTTGTTTTGTCTTTTTACTGCTGCCGGTCGTGTTTGCAGCGTCGTATCTCGGATTGTCCGACAGCCGCTTTCTGGAAGGATTGGCGGCATGGGGCAAGCTGTTTTTTCTGGGGGGATTGGTGCCGGTGCTGTTTCTTATCACGGCTTATAAGCAACGAAGGAGGAAGTCGGTTTGAAAAAAGCAAATCCGTCTGGGCGCTGCGGTTCATTTAGGATTCTCTTGCGTGTGGTTCTGGGATGCCTGCTGCTGTGCGGGGTCGGAATCCTCTGCGGGTGCTGGGACAATGCCGAAATCAACGGGCGGGCGTTTGTATTGGGATTCGGCGTCGATGCCGCTGACAGTCCCGTATCCGACGGGGAAGACCGGTATGATTTTACGTTTCAGCTGGCGGTGCCTGTCAGCGGGGAAAGCGACGAGGCGGGCGCGATGGAATATATGAACTGCACGGTTACGGAGCGATCGCCCGCTGCCGCCATCCGTCTGCTGGAACGGAATCTGGGACGGCAGGTCAATTTTGAGCAGCTCAATCTGATTCTGTTCGGGGAGGACCTGTCCCACCAATCCTTTATCGGTCTAACCGAATTGTTTTTCCGTCGGGCTTCTGTGCGAAGGCAAAGCAGCGTGGCGGTCTGCAGGGGCAGCGCCAAGGATTTTTTTGCCGCCGGTCCCGATACCCATGCCATTGCCACCGACGCTTCGGTTGCCCTTCAGAACTACGATGGGAAGGGAAGGTCTGACGGTGTGACCATGAATCTGCATTCCCTCTTTAAGGTGCTGAGCAATCGGGACGAGTTTTATCTGCTGCGGATGGCGGCAGTCACACCCGAGGATATGGAAAATACGGTTTCCACAGGCTTTGCTGTCGATGACGGTGAGAAACCGCGTATGCTTGCCATTGTGGGCGCGGCGGCTTACGGTCGGTCGGGAGGGTATCGCGGTGAACTGGACGGGGAAGAAATCGAGTGGCTCCGGCTGGCGGTGGGTCGACAGATGGGCGGGATGATGAAAACCGTCGACCCCAAGAGCGGAAGGACGGCGTTTTATCAGATCCAGCAGTCGGACTGCGAGGTGAAATGCGGTGTGGAAAAGGGAATACCGTGGTTTACGCTTCATTGGCAGGTACGGTGCCTGCCGTCCGACATCGGTGATATTTTTTACGGCAGCGGTACGTCGGAAAATCCATCTGCCCCCGATACGGAGCAAATGCTGGAAGAGACGCTGACGGCGCAATTTACCGCCCTCACCGGGAAAAGCCAGCGGGAACTGGGCGCCTCCGTGCTGGGATTGCAGGATTTGACGCGGCAGAGAATGCCGGATTGGTACGAAGCCAATGAGAAGCAATGGGAAACATTATATGCCCGGGCGCGTGTGGAAATCCGTGTGGATTGCACGCTTTGCGGAGGGGGGATTACCAGATGAACGGAGAGATTCCCGGCGTGCTGCTGCCGCTGCTGCTGCTTTCCTGGCTGGCGCAGATGCGGCTTTGCGCCAATCTGCCCGCGGAAGAATATGAACGTGAGCGGGCAGTCACGCGATGGGGCGGTCTGGGATGTCTGGCAGGAGCGGTGATCATGGGGCTGTGGTGGCTTTTCTGATGGGGCGAAAATGTTTTTTTTTGCAAAAAACAATTGCAAATGGGCGGGGAAAATGGTATAATACCCCTGTATCGTAAGATTAATCATACAGGAGTGATTGGTGTGAAATGCCCCTATTGCGGTTATTCGGAAAGCAAGGTGGTGGATTCCCGTCCCACCGAGGACGGCTGTAAGATTCGCCGCCGCCGCGAATGCCTGAAATGTGAGAAACGCTTTACCACATACGAATATGTGGAGGCTGTGCCGATTATTGTCATTAAAAAGAATAAGTATTGTGAGCCGTTTGACCGTGAGAAACTGCTGCAGAGTATGCTGCGTGCCTGCAAAAAAAGCGAGATTGACATCAAGGCACTGGAGCAGGCGGTGGACGAAATTGAAAATGTGCTGCTCAATTCCGCTACGCATGAGGTGACCTCCGTGCAGCTGGGAGAGTATGCGCTCGAAAAGCTGATGAATATCAATCAGGTCGCATATGTCCGGTTTGCTTCGGTTTATCGGCAGTTTCAGGATATTGATACGTTTATGCGGGAACTCAAAAAGCTCTCGAGCAAGGAGTCATAGCAGGATGGCAGAGGTCTTGTCCGGACGGTGGGTGAATTGCTGGCGGGCAAGACCTTTTTTGGTTCCGCAATCGACCAAAATAATTGCATTGATTTGCAGTAAATAATGTGGTAGAATGACATCAATGAAAAATAGGTTTGAGAGAAAGAGTGGCTTGTCCGCTCTTTTTTTATGCCCTTTTTTCAGGAAGAGGGAGGTGAAGGATCTGGAAGAGGATATTTTGATACCAGAAGAGGATAGAGAGAAATTACGATCCGACAAGATGACTGCCTTGGATGGTACACGCCCTTTTCGATTGGTCAATGCCATGAAACGCCGTATGAGGGATTTGCTTGGGTTGCCCGCGCCGCCGTGCGAGACACGCGAGTACCTTGAGGCGCTGGGCGTGCCATCCGACTCGATCGACATCTGTATGCTGCTGACGGGAGAACTGCTGCGTATGGCGCTGGATCAGAATATGCGTGCCATTCAGGAGATTCGCAGTATTATCGAAAACGATGAATCCGATATGGAACGAAAGACCAGACGCGCCAATCTCGAAAAAATCAGGGCGCAGGCGGAGGATATCCGGCGCAAGCTTTCGGCGACCGATCGTATCGGCGATGAGGATGAGGACGGTTTGGCAGAAGTGCTGGAGGAAAGCGCCGCGTCTCTTTGGACGGTTGCAAAGGAGGGAGAAGGTTCCTGACATGGGCGGGAAAAAAAAGACATTTACGTTTCAGCGGTTTTCCCGGAAACAACTCAAAATTCTGACCTGGTGGCGTGGTACATCTCCTTACGCTGATTTTGACGGAGTGATCGCCGACGGCGCGATTCGTTCGGGCAAGACGGTGAGTATGTCGCTTTCGTTTATGATGTGGGCGATGCGTGAATTCCGGGAGGCGAATTTCGCGATCTGCGGAAAAACCATCGGGGCATTGCGGCGGAATGTGATTACGCCTCTCAAGCAAATGATGCCGGCGCTGCGCTGTGAGTGTGTGGACAAGCGTGCCGAAAATCTGCTGGTGGTGCGCCGGAACGGCGCTGCCAATTATTTTTATCTCTTTGGCGGCAAGGACGAAGGTTCACAGGATCTGATTCAGGGCATTACGCTTGCCGGCGCGTTCTTTGACGAGGTGGCGCTGATGCCTCAGTCCTTTGTCAATCAGGCGACGGCGCGATGCTCGGTGGAAGGTGCCAAATGGTGGTTCAACTGCAACCCCGAGGGTCCTTTCCACTGGTTCAAGACCGAGTGGATTGATCGGGCGAAGGAACGCGGGCTGCTGTATCTGCACTTTGATATGTGCGACAACGAAACCCTGTCGCCCAAAACGCTGGCGCGGTACCGCGCGATGTACACGGGCGTGTTTGAACGGCGGTTTATCCGCGGAGAATGGGCGGCGGCGGATGGTGTGATCTATTCGATGTTTGATCCCGGACGGCATATAAAAGCGGATTTGCCCTTTGCGCCCGAGAGGGAATTTGTGGCGGTGGATTACGGTACCTACAACCCTTGTGTGTTTCTGCATTTCTTCGCCCACGGTCAGGGAGAAAACACGCGGTATTATGTGGATCGCGAGTATTATTTCAGCGGTCGCGGCGGCGATGAGAACGAAAAAAGAACGGTCCAAAAAGACGACGGGCAGTATGCCGCCGATATGCTCGCTTTCTGCCGCGGAAGAAAGGATTTGCCGGTGATTGTGGACCCTTCCGCCAGTTCGCTGATGACGCGGCTGCGGCATGAGGGGTTTACACAGGTGCTGCCCGCCAGAAACGCCGTTGCCAAGGGCATTGCCGCCGTGTCCGCCGCACTGGCGGGAGAGCGGCTTTTGTTTTCGCCCGACTGCCGTTATACGCTCAGAGAATTGCCCTCGTATGTATGGGACGTGAAGGCTGCGGCAAAGTGCGGTCAGGATAAGCCGCTCAAGGAAAACGATCACTGCTGTGACGCGCTGCGGTACGGCGTGTATTTCGACAGTCTGGTCAATGTGTCGTCCCGTCCTTCGGTGTCGGGGCATGGCGCGAGGTAATGCGGAATTCGGAATGCGTAATGCGGAATGATTCATGGTGAAGTTTGATTGAATTATGATTGAAAAGGGTGTGTATCATTTGGTGGAATCGCCTATGAGGATTTTGCTGGCGGAAATCGCCGGTGTGTATGGTCAGTCTGTATTGGAGGATATCGGCAATACCATACGGCTCTATGATTTTTATGACGGGAAAGGGCAGGATTGGGAATTGCCCCGCGGACTGGATTACCGTCCTACCAAGAAGCGCGTCAATCTCGTCAAACGGCTCATTAAAAAAGAAGCCGGTTTTATGTTCGGCAGGATGCCTGAAATTACCTATTGCCCCTTGTCAAGGGATCAGGAAGAACCCGCGGCGGAAGCACAGGCTTTTCTGGATGGCGTGCTGCGCGGTTCCGGGTTCAAAAACAAGCTGGTGAGGGCGGCGCGGGATTGCTTTATCGGAAAGCGGGTGGCACTCAAAATCAGCGGCGGCGGTGACAGACCGCTTCGCGTCTCCTTTCGTCCGTCGTTTGAGTTTGTCTACTCTGTTGCCGACGATGACTGCGACGTCCTGGACAAGATTATCTTTTTTTATCAGACCAACAACGAGGCGGAACGCGAAAATCAGCGCATCTGGAAACAGAAGTATTTTATGAGGGACGGTCGCTGCTTTGTCAATGAGGGCGTTTACAACGGATATGGCGAACCTGTCGAAGGCAGCACCGGTGAGGACGTTGATACCGGACTGGACTTTATTCCCTGCTATGTGATCGTCAACGATGGTCTGACCGGCGACCTCAAGGGCGAAAGCGATGTGGAGGAACTGATGGATTTGCAGAACGCGTACAACCGGCTGATCTCGGACGACGCCGACGCTCTGCGCTTTCATATGTTTCCCCAGACCGTCGCCGTGGACGCCAAGGCGGAATCGCTGGAAAATATCCGGCTGTCTCCCGGCGCGTTGATTGATTTGCAGACCGATCCCGCTATCGCGGGCGATTCCCAGTCCCGTCAGGCAAAGCTGCTTACACTCGAAGCCGGGTTCGGTTATTCCGAACGGTTTGAGGCTACCATTAACCGTACGAAGAACGATATGTATGATCTGCTGAGTGTGCCTAATGTTTCGCTCGAACAGCTCAAAGGGCTGATGCAGTCCGGCAAGAGTATGAAGGCGCTGTATTGGGAACTCATTACCCGCTGCGAGGATAAGTGGTGCGCATGGGAGCCGGCGCTGGCGTGGATGGCGCGCGCCATTGTCAGAATGCGTGCGGTGTATGCCGGCGGGGACGAATCGGATTATGCGGTGAATGTCGAGCATTTGTATCCCATTCTCGAAGACGACTTTGAGGAAATGACCAATGATCGGCAGGAGGTCGCCGCGGGATTGCGCAGTCCGACAAGTTATATCCGGAAGTGGACTGTCGCCGCTGACGCGGAATCCGAATGGCAGCGTGTGAAGGATGAGACGCGGGAGAAGCGATGAATACGCCGCTCTCGTTTTTCATCTTTTTCCATTTTTTACAAACAGACCGGCGGGTCGGAACGCAGGAGGTATTTTATCCATGAACGAAGAACACAGTGTGAGTGCGGCGAGAGAGACGCCGGAAGAGGAATGGCTGCCGGAGGACGTCCGGGCATTCGCCGAAGGTCGGATGCAGGAGGCCAATCGCAGGCTCATTGCCGCTGAAATCCGTGAGGTGGGTGCGGAAATGGGGTTGATTGATCCCGAAGCGGCTCTGGTGCTGATGGATGCATCGGGCGTTGCCGTCAATGACGACGGCAGTGTTTCCGGTGTGAAAGAAGCGCTGGAAACACTGCTTGCCCGCAAGCCTTATCTGGCGGGCAGACGCCGCATGAGTACCGGCGGCAGGGGAAATTTTGCCCGCGGCGCCGACGACGGGGGGTATGCCGCCCGTCTTGACGCGGCGAGAAGCGCGGGCAATCATGCCCTCGCCACCGCTATCATCGGTGAGGCGGCGGCAAAAGGTATTTCTTTACGCTGACCGTCCGATGGTCAGCAGCACAATTTTCATTTTTGAAAGGATGTATGTAAAATGGCAAATGTGAACGGTACGGGTACGGTCTGGAACCTTCCCAATTTCGCGGGACAGCTTTATTCCGCTACCCCCGCGGTTACGCCCTTTTTGAACCTCATTCGCGGCGGCGCAGTGAAAACCGATAACTTTCAGTTCGCGACCGGCGTGGAGTATACCCATGAGGCGGCTGCGCAGCCCGCTATCTCGGAGACCGCTTCTCTGACTGCTCCCACGGCAATCTCTTATGTGCGCAGTCAGAATACCAATGTGACCCAGATCTTTCAGGAGAGAATCAGCGTGAGCTATGCCAAGCAGTCCAGCAGCGGCAGACTTTCCGGCGTGACCTCCGCGCTGGCGGGCAATTGCGCGCCCAATGAACTCGATTTCCAGACCGCTCGCGCACTGGAAAAGATCGCCCGCGACGTGGAGTACACGTTCCTCAACGGCACCTATCAGCTTGCCGCCAACGCCGGTCAGGCGAATAAAACACGCGGTATGCTCGCTGCCGCCGGTACGGTGGTGGATTGTGAGAATGCCGCGCTGACCCAGGATTTCCTCAAGACCGCTTTTAAGACAGCGTACAACGCCGGCGCCGATTTTACCGATATGGTGCTGGTATGCGGCTCCGATATCAAACAGCGCATTACGGACCTCTACGGCAGTCAGTGGGGCTTTGCGCTGCCGCCTACACGCAACATCGGCGGCGTGAATGTGACCCAGATCGAAACCGATTTCGGTATGGTGTCGGTGCTGCTCAGCCGGTTTATGCCCGACGGTGTGCTGCTGGGCGCCGATATCTCCTGCGTGCGCCCCGTGGAACAGGATGTTCCCGATAAGGGCAATTTCTTCCGCGAGGCACTGGCGAAGAACGGCGCATCCGAGGAGTATCAGATCTTCGGTCAGATCGGTCTGGATCACGGTCCGGGTTGGAAGCATTTCAAGATCGTCAATATCGGATCCGGCGCGAATGCGTGACCTTTTTTGCCTGACCCGATAGACGGGTAACGGTGTCGGCGGAAGGGAGGAATCCCATAGGATTCTCTCCTTCCGCCGATGAAACTTGAAAGGTGGGATGAAAATTGGCGGAAAATGACAATGTTGAAATTGTTCAGAACGATGATGACCGTGCGTCGCTGGCGGTGCTGCGGATATTACTGATGGAACCGGACAGTGAAAATGGCTGCGGGTGCGGGTGCTTCTCTGACGACGAACTGCTGGCTATGTTGGATCGGCACGGCGGGGATGTTCGTGCGGCTGCCTATGAGGGGCTGCTCCGGAAAGCGGAGAATGACGAGGCGAGGCTGCCTGACGGTCTGACACTGCCCGGCAATCGGGGTTTTTGGCTGGGATTGGCGCGGTATTACCGTCCCTGTGTTGCCCGGACGCTGACAAGAGCCGATGAGGGGTGGAAAGATGACGGGGATTGAACGCAGACGGCGGTTGATCTGTTCCCTTTGCCGCCGGGGGTTTTTGTGCGAGGCGGATGTGTATACGTCCACAAACGGCGTCGAAATACGGCGCGGCACAGTCAAGGGGTATCTTTTTACAAAAGGCAGCGGTTCTTCCCGTGAGGTGATTCAGATTGCCGGTGCGCTGGACGGAGAAGATTCCGGCGAGTACCGTTTGCTGGTGCTGCAGGGAGAATGTGATACGGACGATCTGATTGTGACGGGCGGTCGCCGGTACCGTGTGACCCGCGTTAAGTCGGTTGGCGGATTGTATACGGTACTGCGTCTGGAGGTGACGGCTGATGCGGGTTCGGATTGAGATAGACGGCGCGTTGGTAGGGCTGAAACGTGTGGACAAATCGGTAAGTCAGTGTGTGGACGATTATGGAAGGACGGCTGCTTCCGCGATGGAACAATACGCAAAAGCCAATCGCCCCTGGATTGATCGCACGGGCAATGCCCGACGCACGATGGAAGGACAGTC
>CAMJHU010000010.1 GCA_946405565.1 uncultured Clostridia bacterium | reverse complement strand
CGAAGCGCCAATTAGCCGCGCAGCGGCGCGGGGTCCAGGGGGTGAGCTCCCTGGCGGGGACGGGGGCAGCGCCCCAGCGGGGAGTGGGGCAGCGCCCCACGAGGCAGCACAACGTGCTGCCGAGCGAATCGCGCCAAGACCCACAACGGGGAAGGGCGAATTCAGAAAAGGAACCCCCAAAAAAGCAAGACCAGCCCGAACAAATAACAGATTTGGGCGAACAAAAATAAATAACGAACTGTCGATATAATTATTATATTAACAGTTCGTTATTTTTTTGATTTCTTTTTGGCAATAGAAATGGGGATTATTTTGTATTTGCCATTCACTGTCCACAACTTAGTGAAATTAACTCCTTCCGTCACGCCTGCGGCGTGCCACCTCCCTCAAAGAGGGAGGCAATCTCCGGCTCCCTCTTTGAGGGGGCTGTCAGCGTAGCTGACTGGGGGAGTGCTTAAGTTGTGGATAGTGATTTGCCATTCCCCGTTTGAAAGATTGGCGCGATTGGCTTGGTGGGGGTTCCTTTCCGGGAATTCGCCTGACCCCGTTGGTTATCCGGGTGGGATTGGCTCGGTGGGGGGTTCCTTTCCGGGAATTCGCCTGACCCCGTTGGTTATCCGGGCGCGATTGGCTTGGTGGGGGTTCCTTTTCTGTATTCGCCCTTCCCCGTTTTTTAATCTTGGCTCGTCTCGCTCGGCAGCACGTTGTGCTGCCTGCCGGGACGCTGTCCCGGTCCCTGCTGGGGCGCTGCCCCCGTCCCCGCGAGGAGGGCAGTGGCCCCCCTCGACTCCCCCGCCGCTGCGCGGCTAATTACGCTTCGCTTTTTCTTTTTTTTCTTCTTTTTTTTCCACAATCCACCGGTTGCATTCCTTCTCTTTTTGCGGTATGATAAACTTACCCCGCAAAGAAAGGATGCAGCCGATTCTATGAAAATGCAAATCAGACTCATCGAACCCACCGTCGCCGAGATTCTATTGTCCAAGGAAACCCTTGCCGCCTTCGGTCTGACCGCCGACCGCCTTTCCCCACGACGTGCCGACGGACGGAAGCTGATGACCTTTCTCTTCGACCTGCTGGAATCGCTGTGCGGTCTGCGGCGGGACGGCTGCTTTACCTTTGCGGAGTGCCGTCCCTACATAAACGGAAACTGCCGTCTGCGTGTGGGATTTACCCGCCAGCCCAGTGACCGGCTTTATGCCTTCGCCTGTGCGGATGACCTGCTCGACGCACTCTCCCGTCTGCGGGGTATTTCGTTGTCCGACGCCTTCCGCGTGGAGTCGTCGGAAGACGCGTTTTTATTATATTATGCCGAAAGCCCTGACAATCAGATGAATGCCGCCCATAACCTCGCGGTTTTGAGTGAATACGCAAGACCCTGAGCAGGCGGATTCCTTTGGAAAGGAACACAACCGATATGCCGCTATTTGATACCGTCAGCCTGTTTCACACCGACAAATACGTCAGTCTCGAACAGCACAAGGAACCTGCCTTCTCCGCTCCGCTGCGACGTGTGCCGCTGCGGGGAAACGCGAATGTGCCGCTGTGGGATCCCTATGGGGGCGAGATGTATCCCGTGGTGCGTCCGGGGGATCGCTGCGCCCGGTTTTCGCTGCTCGCCAGAACCAAAACCGGCGCCGACCGTATGGGACCCTCGTGGGTCATGTCGCCGGTGTCGGGATATGTGGAAGAACTGCGGACGGTTTCGCATCCGCTGCTGGGACGCGTTTTCTGTGCCGTGATCCGTCCCGACAGCGACGTGGCGCCGCTTTCCACCACGCCGCACAGCCTTCATGCCATGACCGAGGAGGGCGTGCTGCGCGCGATTCATCAGGCGGGCATCATTGACGAATTCGACCGGGCGCCGCTGGCGAAGAAAATCGCCGAGGCAAAGGCAAAGGGCGTCCGCGAAGTGGCGGCGATTGCGCTGGACGACAGTCCCTATGTGAGCAGTGCGCTCAAAACCGTGAGCGAATTCGGCATGGAGGTCAACGACGGTCTGAGCGCCGTTCTCAAGGCACTTGACGGCGGCAGCGCGAAACTTGCCATATACGACTGCGATGAGATCGAGTTGAATGCCGAGCGCTTCAATTTCGGCTTTGTCGAAGTGATTGAAATGCGGGGCGGCTTTCCGCTGATTTCCAAGTTCAAGCGGGAATACTATCCCAAGGGGGACTTTCTGCCGGTAGGCGTACAGGCGCTCCGAAGCGCGGCGCAGGCGCTCTCGTCGGGCGAGCCGCAGACCGAATCCATCGTGACGGTGTCGGGCGACTGCGTGGGGCAGCCCATGAACGCGGTGGTCATCAACGGCACGCCGCTGGAGGACGTGCTGCGGGTGGCGGGTATAACCCGTCCGCCGCGGTATGTGATTCTGGGCGACACCATGACCGGCAAGACCACCGACGATCTGCAAACGCCGGTGGTGACGGGTATGCGCGCCATTACGCTGATGAACCGTCTGGAAAAGCCGGACAAAACCGAATGTACCCGCTGCGGCAAATGCGTGGCGGTGTGTCCGATGGAGCTGCCGGTCTATGAAGCCCTGCGCCACTACGAGCGGGGGGAAACCGAACTGGCGGCGGACTTCGGCGCGGAACAGTGCAGCGGCTGCGGCGCGTGCAGCGCGGTGTGTCCCGCCGGGTGGGAAGTCGCCCATATCATGCGCCATCTCAAACAGGACAAGAAAAAGCGCCAGCAACAGGAACCGTAACAAAGGCAGTCATTTCACGCCAATTTTGTGGAAGCATCCATATAGAGAAAATCCGGCATTTTGCAAATCATTTATTGCAAAATGCCGGATTTTTACTCATTTACTCAATTTTACCGGTTCGCTGTCCTGCTCGTCAGAGAATAAGGCTTTCTCTGACGCTTCTTTCTGCGCCTGCTGACGCTGTAATTTTTTGAGCTGCTCCGTCATCTGCCGGGACTGTCGGTTGCGCTGCAACCAGACCATCAGCACCCCCAGCGCGTAGATGACAAAGATCGTCCCATTGATGATGAGATGATGCGAAACGGCAGGGATAGCGGTGTCTTCCGCGGGAGACAGCCACCACATGAACAGGGCTTGTATCAGCACCAGCTGCAGAAACAGCCGCAGGAGATACTGCCTGAAGGTCGGCTGTTTTCGGAAATACATGACGAAGGAAAGCAGTACGCCGACAATGCATAGTTGTAGGGGGGGAATCAGAATATCATACGTCAGTTTCATTTTGGGCGCGAAAAATAACGTGATAACGATAAATGCCGTCACGGTGAGCGGCAACAAAAAGAAAAACAGCTTCACCCGCGAAATCAGGAATTCTTTGAATGACATCATACGGTTATCCTTTCAGCGCCTTTTTGAGATCCGGCACGTACTTTCTGGAAATCAGGACTTCCTCGCCGGTCTGGAGGACAGCCAGAAAACGCGCGCCGGGCGCGGGTTGGATGCAGCTGACCTTCATCAGATTCAGAAGCATGGATTTGGAGATACGCAGGAAGAGCTTTTCCTGCAGCATTTCTTCCAGCACATAGAGTTTTGACCGGGTTTCATATACCATGTTCTGCGTGTAGAGAAATGTCCTGTGTTCAATGGATTCGATATAGAGTATTTCCGACACCGGAATTTCGTATTGCCTGTTGTCCGCGGTTCCGGTGAGCATTCCCTGACGGGAATGGAGAAAAGCCAGTATGTCGCGCACCTCGTCACGGACGGCATGACACTGTATGTCAATCAGCTCCGGCTGTTCCTGGGGGATGATGGTGATTTTTGTCTGCATATCCGTATGCCGCCTGCCTGTCAGGCGGCTTTCTCCTTTCAGATAATCGTCGAACCGGGTCAAAATGCCCTTACTTCTACAGACTTTGCTTCTTTCCCCGTCTGATGAGTATAGTATAATACCGTTTGGGGGGAATGACAAGGGGGTGTTGCACCAAATGCACAAATCAAACCTGAAATGCACCGGGCAGTTATCCGCGGTATATTTGGGTTTGCACCCGCTGAAAAAAAGCGTGGAAGCAGGGGAGAGAGAGCAGACTCTCTCTTTGACTTCCACGCTTTGTGTTGTAATACAGCCATGCGGCTATGTCTGCTGCTGTTTCTCCACCGCTTTGAATGCCATTCGGACTCTTTTCCGTCTGGAAATCTCGTGTTCGGTGCGCAGCGTCATATACAGTCCCAGAACCATCATGACTGCCGAAACCGCCATACTTTCCCGGAACAGCGGCGGCACATACTTCATGACCACCGAATGCGTTCCGCTGTCGAGCGGCAGTCCGATCAGTCCGCCGCAGACCTTGACAGGCGCGACCTTTTTGCCGTCTACCGTCACTTCCCAGCCGTATTCATAGGGTATCGACGTGATGCCCATATAGTCCCCCGTCTCTTCCAGCATGAACCGGACGGTGCTTCCGCGGCGGGAGATATAGGCGCCGCCGCGCCGTTGTGCACGCTCGACCAGCGCCGTCTGCTTTGTCTGGGATATCATCGCGAAGGCTGGCGCCGGCACCTCCCGTCCGCCGCGGGCGCAGAGATAGACCGTCACTTCTTTTCCCCACGTCTGTTCCCCGAGCGGGTAAATGCCGCCCGCGCAGGCCTGCTTCCAATGGCTGCGGCTGTCGCTTCCCACCGCGTATTCATAGTCCCCCGCTTCACACAGTACATACAGGTTTCCGTTCTGCGGTATCGTTACCGTATAACGGCACACCGTTGTGGTATCGTCGCCAAAGGTCCAGCCATAGCGCTCATTGGACGCCGAATCGGCAGTTTCCGCGAGTTGACCGCTCACGGGCGTCCACAGTCCGTCCACGCCGAACCATTGCGCCGCCAGCGCGTTCTGGGCTTCAAACGCGTTCTGCCCCGTTCCAAAGGTTTCATCCTCCCAGCCGCGCACCGCAAAGGCGGGTGACTGCACCGAATGGTCCAGCGAATGCGGGATTTGGTTTTGTACGACGTACCCCACCCCGAACACGATATCGGTCAGCGGCGTATAATTTTCCGCGCCGCCATACGCCGAATCCGCCATGATGCCCAGCTTCGCGGCAAATCCGTCCAGACCCGCCGTATAACTGCGCCGGAGATTCACCCCCTCCGCCGCCGGATCGTCCGCGCACCGCCGCCGGAAGAAGCGCATGGCATATCCCGCGTCGGTTTCATGGGCGGCAATGCGTTGATTGACGCGCATACGGCTCACGGTTTCGGTATATAACGTATCGGCGCGATAGGGCGAATCAATCGCGCCCGCTGCCGCGCCGCAGTGAATGCCGCCGAACAGCGCCAGTATCCCCGCTATCGCCAGCGCGTGCCGTATGCGCTGATGTTCCCGGTCAAAGACGGTCAGCAGAAAGACCGCCGCGCCTGCCGCCGCCATTCCCGCGTCCGCCAGCATTTCAAACGTCCCCGCGCCGCGCAGCCACAGACTTCCTCCCGCCGGCAGCGTGACGCAGCCCACCGCTATGACCCCTTTGGGCAGACTCATTCCGTCCTTTTCCCTCAGGCACCTTGCCGTTCCGTAGCACGCCGCCGCGCTCCAGACAAAGCCCATGTTGACGGTTTCACTGCCGTAGGCGCAGAAGCCGTACAGCAATCCCCCCGCCGCCGGCACCGCTGCCGCCAGCAGACTGAGTCCTGCCGCCGCGCCTATGAGCCATCGCTCGTATCGGCTGACCCAGGAATTCAGCAGATAGGCAAGAAATCCCATGAGCAGCAACCCCGCCAGACACACATAGGCGCTGCCCGCCGCGCATCGGGTGCCGAGTCCGCCGAAACAAAGCGTGCCGGGCAGATCAATCGCCCGCGTCAGGGAAAACACCCCGCCCTTATAATAGACCGCCGACGCGCCCAGCGGTACCACCAGTACCGCCGCCGTACCCGCCGCGCACAGCAGCGTCGCGGCGAACAGCGCAAAGTGACTCAGCGACAGTATCGCACCCTTGCGTGAAAGATAAAACGCCAGATAAAACAGCAGCGTCACCGCGATGCCGCCGATCGTCAGCCGCGGGCTGGTCAGAAAGAACACCGCCGCAAAGAGAAACAGCCGTACCGGTTTTTGATGGCTCACATAGTGATGCGCGCCTTCGATCATCAGCGGGAAAAACACCGCGCCGTCCGCCATCGAGGGATACCACGCGGCGCACGCCGTGAACCCGCTCAGCGCGTAGCCGCACGCCAGCGCAAACGCCAGCGCTTCGGACGTTTCCGCGCAGCGCCGCAGCATATATCGCGCGAACAGCCCGCAGAGTCCCGCCCGCAGCACCGTGATCACCGAATACGCCGCTGCCAGCCGCCGGGGAGAAAAGAACAGCGCGACAAACAGGAAGGGCGAACACTGTCCCGCCGCGAATTCGGTGTAAAAGCTCTGTCCGTAGCCGACGTCGAGGTGATAAAACACGCCGTCGCCGGTGACAATCGCTTCCACCAGACGGCAGAAATGTTCAAACCAATCCAATCCCTCATCGGTTATCAGCGTGGCGTTGCCGAAAGGCGTGATACCGTTTACCGCCAGAACGACGCAGACCACCGCGGCAGGCAGGAAAAACGACAGTCCTGCCCACCCCGCGGTGGTCGTTCGGTTGTGGAGGATAGAGGTTTTGGTGTGGTTCATTCTGTTCATTCTGTTCTGCCCCTGTCTGCGTCATGGTGTAATGAAATATTTTTTCAATTTTCATGATAGCGGCAGAATATGAATTTTTCAACCGGCTTTGTCAATCCTGACTTTGCCATTCCCTTCATTTTTATGGCACATACCCGCCGAAGGGCAATGGGCACAGCTGCATCCGCAGGACGATTTGCCGTTTTTCCTGTCACGTATTATACTGATAATAATCAGCACTACCGCCAATAATAAAACCGCCAGTACGATAATATTTCCCAGATTAGCCGCTAAAAATGTCAGCATACTGTTTTCTCCTTTTTCTTAAATTGTCCGCGCGGCTAATTGCGCTCCGCTTTTCGGAACAGCATAAACCCGAAAAAAGCAAGCAGGATCACAGCGGCAATCAAGCCGACAATATGGAGATTTCCCGTGACGGCGGAACCGATCTGATAGACAATCAGCGACACCGCGTAGGCAAAGCCGCACTGATAGCCGATGGCAAACCACGTCCACTTCGCGGAATTCATCTCGCGGCGTATCGCGCCGATCGCCGCCACACAGGGAGCGCACAGCAGATTGAAGATGAGAAAGGAGTAAGCCGAGAGTCCCGTGAAATGCTGACAAAGCACATCGCGGAGCTGTCCGCCGTTGCCCGCCGCCGCGTCAAGACTGCCGTACAGCACGCTCAGCGAGCTGACAATATTTTCCTTGGCGATAATACCCGTGAGCATTGCCACTGCGGACTGCCATTCGCCCCAGCCCAGCGGAGCGAACATCCACGCAATCGCGCCGCCGATGCCCGCCAGAATCGAGTGGTTCAGATTGTCCACCATGCCGAAGCCGTGTTCCGTGAAGCCGAAGCTCTGCAGGAACCACAGCACCATCGCGGAAAGCAGAATCACCGTTCCGGCTTTCTTGACAAACGACCAGCCGCGTTCCCATGTGATACGCAGGACGCTGGTCAGCGAGGGCATATGATAGGCAGGCAGCTCCATGACAAACGGAGCCGGGTCGCCCGCGAACATACTGGTTTTTTTGAGCATCAGCCCGGATACGACAATCGCCGCGATGCCGATAAAGTAAGCGCTTGTACCCACCCATGCCGAACCGCCGAAGAGAGCGCTCGCAATCAGCGCGATGACCGGGAGCTTGGCGCCGCAGGGGATAAAGGTAGTGGTCATGACCGTCATGCGGCGGTCGCGTTCGTTTTCGATGGTGCGGGACGCCATAATGCCCGGCACGCCGCAGCCCATGCCCACCAGCATGGGGATAAAGGATTTGCCCGAAAGACCGAATTTGCGGAAGAGTCTGTCGAGAATAAAGGCAATACGCGACATATAGCCGCAGCCTTCCAGAAAGGCGAGGAAGAGGAACAGCACCAGCATCTGGGGCAGGAATCCCAGCACCGAACCGACGCCGCCCACAATACCGTTGAGAATCAGGCTTTTGAGCCAGTCCGCACAGCCCATCGCGTCCAGACCGCGCTCCGCCAGCACCGGAATCCCCGGCACCCACGCGCCGAAGAGCGAAAACCCTTCGCCGAACAGGTTGTCATTGACCCAGTCGGTGCCCATTGTTCCCACCGTGCCGATGGACACATAATACACGATAAACATAATGAGCGCGAAAATCGGCAGTGCCAGCCAGCGGTTGGTGACAATTCCGTCGATTTTGTCGGTGGCGGTCAACGCTTCGGCTTCATTTTTTTGATTTTTTTCAAGGCATTTCTGAATCACGGAGGTGATGTAAAGGTACCGCTCATTGATGATAATGCTGTCCGACACGTCGTCCATTTCGGCTTCCGCCGCCTGGATATCCTTTTCGATATGCGCCAGCTTATCGGCGGGAATGTTCATTTGTTCCAGCACCTTTTCATCCCGCTCGAAAATCTTGATGGCATACCAGCGCTGCTGTTCTTCGGGCAGGTCGTGAACCGTGACTTCCTCGATGTGCGCCAGCGCGTGTTCCACCGGTCCCGAAAAGATGTGGTGCGGCACCGTGATACCGCCTTGTGCGGCTTCCACAGCGGCAGCGGCAGCCTCGTCAATGCCGGTCCCCTTGAGCGCGGAGATTTCCATGACCCTGCAGCCGAGTTTGCGCCCCAGCCGTTCGATGTCGATGCGGTCGCCTTTTTTTTGCAGCACGTCCATCATATTGATGGCAGCCACGACCGGAATGCCGATTTCGGTGAGCTGGGTGGTGAGATAAAGGTTGCGCTCGAGGTTGGTGCCGTCGATGATATCGAGAATGGCGTCAGGGCGCTCATTGATGAGATAATTCCGCGCCACGACTTCTTCCAGCGTGTAGGGAGAGAGGGAATAGATGCCCGGCAGGTCCACCATGAACACGTCGTCGTGATTTTTGAGCCGACCCTCTTTCTTTTCCACCGTCACGCCCGGCCAGTTGCCCACAAACTGATTGGAGCCGGTCAGCACGTTGAAGAGCGTCGTCTTGCCGCTGTTGGGATTGCCCGCCAGCGCGATTTTCAGACTTTTCTTTTCCGGTTTTTGCGGATTTTCCATGTTTTTCATTTTACAGCCCGTCCTTTGAGAATGGAAAAAAAATTAGTTTTAACTAACGATTTGCCAAAGGATTTGCCCCCGTCCGACAGATGCTTCCGGGAGCCAGAAGGGATTATATGCGGCAATCAGGCAATCGGTTCCACAACCACCATATCCGCGTCCGCCTTGCGGAGCGAAAGCTCATACCCTCTCACGGTAATTTCCATCGGATCGCCCAGCGGCGCCACCTTCTTGACCGAAACGGTGACGCCCTTGGTGATGCCCATATCCATAATCCGGCGCTTGATAGCGCCCTCGCCGTTGAGCCGGATGACCGTGGCACTCTGTCCGACCCTGATATCTTTTAAGGTATTCATCAAACGGTTCCTCCTTTATTTGATATCGTCCGCGCGGAAACGCAGCGTAAGTTTATTTTAACTAACTTAGTGATACAAAACTTAATTAGATATCTCTAACCGTCTTTATCATAGCACATCGTTATCGGTTTGTCAATAGGGTTTTCAAAAAATATGAAAGCTTTGTCCGCGCGGCGAAGCACGCGCAATCTACGATGTACTAGGATTTTCGTGATAAGACCCATCGCGTCCGGTACGCGTGCGGCGAAAGCCGTATTCGCCCCGGACGCGAGAAACGGGGCAAAAGCCCGGAAGCGAACGATACACGTTCCCTCATTCAAGCATCCCGGAACGTTCCATACGCCAGCCATATCCAGCCGCGCCCCTGCGCCGAAGTCGGTGATCCGGCAGCCCGGCAAAGAAGAAACACGGTTGCCAATCAAAAGCGCGGGAACCGTCATCCAACGGTACCCGCGCCTGAGATTCATCTGTCACACAAACCGGTTGAGTGCCTCGTCGTAAGCATACCCGATTGCCGCGAGTTTTTCCATTATGACCGTCTTTTCCACACCCAGATCCTCGCACAGCGCGTCGAGTGAAGCATACCGGTCGCGCAGCCTGGTATTGACCACACTGAGCAGCATCATGGGATCACGTGGCAATTCCATATTGTTATACCGCCTTTCTATATGTCAGATCGGAATTTTTTCATCTGCCATTCCGCATTCCGCATTCCGCCTTAAAAATCGTCGTCTTCCTCTTCGTCGAGATAGTCGTAGCGGGAATCGGTTGCGTAACTGTAAAACGGCGCTTCACCGATTTCGTCTTCATCGTCTTCTTCGGATTCGTTCTCATAAGCGGGCAGCGATTCGTCGTGGGAGATGTCGTGATAATCGTCATAATCCAGCACGTCGCCGATATCGTCGCGGTCGGGGAATTCCTCGAGATCGGGGTGTTCGATGATCTTATCCTCATTGTAGACCGCGGGTTCTTCCTCTTCCAGTTCAAAGTCGTAGTCAATGAGCGCTTCCTGCGAATTGATCTTTTCGCCTTCGATACGGTGATAGGTGCCGTCGCTGCTCAGGCGGCGCGCCTTGACGGTATCGCTCCAGTACATATTGATATCGGACTTGATCTGGGCGAAGACGTCGGGGTCTTCAATCGGGAAGAGCAGTTCCACGCGGTGATCGAGGTTGCGGGTCATCCAGTCGGCGGAGCTGAGGAAGAGCTTCTGCTCGGTACCTTCCGCGCCGAAGAGATAGACGCGGCTGTGTTCCAGGAAACGTCCCACGACGGAGCGCACTTCGACATTCTCGCTCAAGCCCGGCACATCGGGTCGCAGACAGCAGATGCCACGCACAAAGAGCCGCACGTCCACGCCTGCCGCAGCCGCCTTGAACAGTTCCCGCACGATATCCGGGTCGGCGAGGGAATTCATCTTGGCAAAAATCGCGGCGGGCTGACCGGCGCGCGCCTTTTTCTTTTCGGCGCGGATGAGGTTGGTGAAGGTGACGCGCAGGGCGTGGGGCGCCATGATGAGCTTCTGCATCACCGGCGCTTTGAAGTAGCCGGTGATGGAATTGAAGAAAACGGTTGCGTCTTCACCGAGCTGACGGTCGGCGGTGAGCAGGGAATAGTCGGTGTACATACGCGCCGTCACATCGTTGTAATTGCCGGTGCCGAGGTGGAGATAGCGCTTGATGCCGTCGGTTTCGCGGCGGACAATGAGAGTGATTTTGGAGTGGGTTTTCAGACCCGCGACGCCGTAGATGACGTGGGCGCCCATCTGGGAGAGGTGTTCGCCGAATTCAATGTTGTTTTCCTCATCGAAGCGCGCCTTGACTTCCACCAATGCCGTGACCTGCTTGCCGTTGTCGGCGGCACGTTCCAGCGCGGCGACGATGGGGCTGTTGTTGGAGACGCGGTAAAGGGTCTGTTTGATGGCAAGCACGTCGGGATCGTCGGCGGCTTCGTCGAGCAGGCGCACCACCGGGTCGAAGCTGTCGAAGGGGTGGTACATCAGAATGTCCTTGCGGGCAATCACGTCAAAGATACTCTCGTTGGTCTGGAGTTCGCGGCAGACCTTGGGGGTGAAGGGACGGTCTTTGAGGTGTTCAAAGCCGGGCAGCGAATAGAGCTGCTTCATGAGGAAGGTGAGATTGATGGGACCGTCGATTTCGTAAATATCGCGCTTTTCGATTTCGAGCTTTTTCTGAAGGAAGCGGAGCATTTTGGGGTGGGCGCCCTTGGCGATTTCCAGCCGGATGACCGAGCCGCGCTTGCGTTCCTTGAGGGAATTTTTAATCTCGCTGAGCAGGTCAATGGCTTCTTCCTCGTCAAAGGAGAGGTCGCCGTTGCGGGTGATACGGTAGGGCACGCAGTCCAGCACGGTATAGCCGGAGAAGAGTTTGGCGATATTCATTTTGATGATCTCCTCGATGGGGACGAAGAGATAGCCGAATTCGGAAGGCAGCTTGATGAGGCGCTGGAGATTGTCCGGCACCTGCACGGTGGCAAAGACCGGCTTTTCGCCGCCGCAGTCAAGCAGCACGCCGATATTGAGGCTCTTGTTGAGGATGAGGGGGAAGGGGTGGCTCCGATCCACCGCCAGCGGGGTCAGCACGGGATAGATGGCATTGTCAAAAAGGCTCTTGCAGAAGCGCACCTGATCGTCCCGCAGAGACTCGCTGTGGAGAATCAGAATGCCGTTGGCACGCAGCTCGGGGATAATGGAGTCGTGATAGATGGCGTATTCCTTTTCGCAGAGGGTATGGGTGCGCTCGCTGATGGCGATGAGCTGCTGTTTGGGGGTCATGCCCGCCGGGTCAACGGCATCGTAGCGTGCGCGGAGCTGGTCGCGGATGGAAGCCACGCGCACCATAAAAAATTCGTCGAGATTGGAGGTGACGATGGATAAAAATTTAATGCGTTCAAATACCGGATTTTCCTCTGCCACCGCCTGCATCATGACGCGATGGTTGAATTCCAGCCAGCTGAGTTCGCGGTTGATGTAGTGTTCGGGCAGAATGGTTACGGAAGACATAAAAAAGCCGCTCCTTCTGATGGGGTATCAATAAGATAGAATTTGCGTATTCACATACAACCTACATTATACCACCCGAACCTGTCAAATGCAACAAAGAATCTAGTCTGTTTCAACAAATTTTACAGATTTTCGGTTTATTTCAGATAAAAATGCCCCCGCAAAATCAAAAGAGACGGTTGACAAACGCATGAAACAGGTGTATAATAACAATACAGACAGAGCGTTCCCAAATAGACGACGCTCCTCTTAAAAGTGGAAAAGAAATAACCGCTCTAATTGGAACCTAGGCGGTTATTTCTTTTTGTTTATATTCATGAGTACAACGACCAAGTTAATGATCGCGCAGATCATGATCACAAACGTGAACAGTTCCGCATATGTCACCATGACATCACCTCCGATTTCCAAAGGAATTCCGGAGGAAAAAAGAAGAATTTGCAGGAATCGGATAAAAAAATTGCAAAATCTCTTGACGGCGGGCAGTCAGTCGTGCTATAATAGCCAACAATCCAACAGATAAGGTGGGGTGACGGCATATGCCGCTTATGGTAAGTGACAGCGTGCTTCTTTCCGCGAAGCACAGCGATAACAATAATAATAATACGACGGGAGGCACTGCGATTTCACCCTGCTTGCAGCAAGCAAAGAAATAACAGTGTCCTCCCGTTATGCTTTGGGAGGACTTTTTTGATGGAAAGGAGCATTCACGAAGATGATGATCACCGATGAACTGGTAACGTATCTCGAAGCGCTGGGCAGAATCCGGCTGCCCGAGGAAAGCCGTGCCAAGGCACAGCGCGATTTGCAGGAGATTCTGCAATATATCGATACGCTGTCCGAACTCGACACCGAAGGCATCGAACCCCTGAGCCACGCGCTGCCGCTCACCAATGTCATGCGGGAAGACGAGGTACAGCCCTCCATTCCGCCGGAGGAGGTACTCGCCAATGCCCCCGTCCGGAAGGACAACTATTTCCTCGTGCCGCGTTCGTTTGAATAATGTATGGACGAACCAACAGGTCAGAAAGGAATGAATCATACCATGAATCTTGAAACCATGACCGCGCTCGAACTCGGCGCCGCCATCCGGAAGGGTGAAATCAGCGCGGTGGAAGCGGCGCAGTTCTCCCTGCGACAGATTGAAACATACGACAGCCGGTTTTCCTGCTTCGTCACGGTGCAGGACGATATTTTGCAAAGAGCCGAAGAAGTGCAGAAGCGCATTTCCGCCGGCGAATACACCTCTCCACTCGCGGGCGTGCCGATGGGCATCAAGGACAATATGTGCCAGAAGGGCGTGCAGACTTCCTGCGGCTCGCGTATGCTGGCGAATTTCAAGCCGACTTATACCGCCACCGCTGTGGAGGAAATCATGCAAGCCGGCGCGGTGCCGCTCGGCAAGCTCAATATGGATGAATTCGCGATGGGTTCCACCTCGGAGACAAGCTGGTTCGGCGCGACGAAAAATCCATGGAACGCGGAATGCGTACCCGGCGGTTCGTCGGGCGGATCGGCGGCGGCTGTCGCGGCGGGCGAATGCTTCTACGCGCTGGGTTCCGATACCGGCGGCAGTATCCGTCAGCCCGCGTCCTTCTGCGGCGTGACCGGCATCAAGCCGACCTACGGCTCCGTGTCGCGTTTCGGACTGGTTGCCTACGCCAGCTCGCTCGACCAGATCGGACCGCTCGCCCGAGATGCCGCCGACTGTGCCGCCGTACTGGGCGAAATCATGAAACGGGACGTGAAGGACAATACCAGCGTGGCAACCCAAGGAGTAAACCTTGACGCGGTGCTGCATTATGACGTGAAGGGCAAGAAGATTGGCATTCCGACCGATTTCTTCGGGGATGGTCTGGATAAGGACGTCGCCGCGACGGTTCAAGCCGCCGCCCGTCAGCTCGAAAGCATGGGCGCGACCGTGGAGACATTCGATATGCCCATCGTCAAATACGCGATTCCCGCCTATTATATCATCGCCGCCGCCGAAGCCAGCAGCAACCTCAGCCGCTACGACGGCATCAAGTACGGCTACCGTCCCGAACACGTGGACGACCTGCTCGACCTCTACACCCGCAGCCGCAGCGAGGGCTTCGGCATGGAGGTCAAGCGCCGCATTATGCTGGGCTGCTTCGTGCTTTCCTCCGGCTACTACGACGCCTACTACCGGAAGGCGCTCCAAGCCAAGTCGCTCATCAAAGCCGCGTTTGACAGGGCGTTTGAGCGGTATGACCTGATTCTGGGACCGGTTGCCCCCACCACGGCGCTGAAAATCGGCGAAAATCTCGCCGACCCCCTCAAAATGTATCTCGGTGACATCTACACCGTCATGATCAATCTCGCCGGACTGCCCGCCGCCTCGGTTCCCTGCGGGTTCGACGCCAAGGGAATGCCGGTGGGGATGCAGCTCATCGGATCCTATTTCCACGAAACCGACATTCTCGGCGCGGCGCACGCCTATCAGCAGGTTACTGACTGGCACAAGCGCCGTCCCGCCGGACTGGACAATCTGTAACGAAAGGAGCGGTATCCACAATGTATCATACACCTGCATGGGAAACCGTCATGGGACTGGAGGTTCATGTGGAACTCTCCACCAAGACCAAAATCTTCTGCTCCTGCACCACCGCCTTCGGCGGCGAACCCAACACCCATTGCTGTCCGATCTGCATCGGTATGCCCGGCGTACTGCCGTCGCTCAACCGGGCGGTAGTGGAGTACGCGACCAAAGCCGGTCTTGCCCTGAACTGTGAAATCACGCGCTACAATAAATTCGACCGCAAGAATTATTTCTATCCCGACCTGCCCAAAGCCTATCAGATCAGCCAGCTCTATCTGCCCATCTGCCGCAACGGGGGCGTGGAGATCGAAGCCGAAGGCGGCGGACGCAAGGTCATCGGCATTCACGAAATCCATATGGAAGAGGACGCGGGCAAACTGGTTCATGACCCCGCCACCAACGCCACGATGGTGGATTACAACCGCTGCGGCGTGCCGCTCATCGAAATCGTCAGCGAGCCGGATTTCCGTTCCGCCAATGAAGTTATCCGCTATCTCGAAAAGCTCAAGGCGATTCTGCAATATATCGGCGTCTCCGACTGCAAAATGCAGGAGGGTTCCCTGCGCGCCGACATCAATCTTTCGGTGCGTCCCGCCGGTTCGGAAGCATTCGGCACCCGCACCGAGATGAAGAACATGAATTCCTTCAAAGCCATTGGCCGGGCGATTGCGGGCGAATCGGCACGGCAGATTCACCTGCTGGAACACGGCGGCGCCGTCACGCAGGAGACCCGACGCTGGGATGACGATAAAAACGAATCCTTTGCCATGCGTTCCAAGGAGGACGCGCAGGACTACAAATATTTCCCGGAGCCTGACCTGATTCCGATTGAAATCAGCGAGGAGGTCATCGAGCAGACCCGCCGTTCCCTTCCCGAACTGCCCGAAGCCAAGCGGCGGCGGTACGTCAGCGAACTGGGGCTGTCGGAATACGACGCGGAGCAGATCACCGCGTCCAAGGCGCTGGTAGCGCTCTTTGAGCAGAATCTCGCGGCGGGCTGTCCCGCCAAGGAGCTTGCCAACTGGATTATGGGCGAGGTCATGCACCTGCTGAGTGAAAGCGGCAAAGAACCCGAGGATATCCCCTTTGATTATGGCTCACTCGGCGCGCTCATCGGCATGGTGGAGAAGAACGAAATCACCCGCAGCACCGCCAAGAAGGTGTTCAAGGCGGTCTTTGAAGAAAACTGCGATCCGGTTGAATATGTCGATCAGCACAACCTCAAGACCGTCACGGACACCGGCGCGGTGAAAACCGTAATTGAAGAAGTCATTGCCGCCAATCAGAAGTCCGTGGAGGAATACAAATCCGGCAAGGAGAAGGCGCTGCAATATCTCATCGGTCAGTCCATGCGCGCCCTGCGCGGCAAGGCGGACCCCCAGACCGTCACCGCGATTCTCAGGGAATTGCTGGGAGCATAAGCGGCGCGTTTTCCGCATAAGAGCCTGTTCAGTATCTCCACGTGTGCGGATGGCGCCCGCTGCTTTAGCAGCTG
>CAMJHU010000009.1 GCA_946405565.1 uncultured Clostridia bacterium | reverse complement strand
CAATCACCGGCGCGCCCGAAAACGGTTCGCTCAGTCCGTTCCCCGTATCGCACAACAGCCGCAGTGACACCGTTCGGCTGCCATAGGTCATTGCCGCCTCGCAGATTCTGCCGCGCAGCTCCATTCTCGAGGCAATCTTTCCCGCCACCGTGATAACGGCATAACACGCCGCCGTCGCGCCCACCACAAACAGCGGTGAAAGCGGAAAATACAGCACACCGTTACGGTACACCATGCCCCCCGGCGACAGCGTCAGCCACAGCGCCAGCATGGTTCCCCCAAAACCGCAGGTCACCCCGCAAATTACCAGCATCTGCCGCGCGAAATGCCTTCCTCCCCGCCATCCGAAGGCTGCCAGCACCATCACTGCCGAAACCCCCAGCTTGAAAAGGAATCCGGTCACCGCGTCCATGCGCGGCAGAAAAAGGGTCAGCGACGACACCGCTCCCAGCACCGCCGCCAGACAGATTCGCGTGCGGCTCACCGTCAACCGTAAAATCCGTCCCGACGACAGCAGCAGAAAATAATTGACAAAGAAATTGATCGCCAGCAACACATCCACATACACGGTCTGTTTCAGCGCCGTCACCCTCTTTCAACGTCTTATTATAGTATCATACCTATGCGAAAACGTGTCGGATTATGTCGGAGAATTGCAAAAATCCCGGTTGATTTCCCCTTCCATCCCCCTTATCATACAACCCCGGTAAAACGCATACATATTGGAAGATGAAAAAAACATGAACCGGTCGGTTCATGGGGAAGGCAGAGCAAGCAATGATGAATTATACTCCGGAAGGCATTTTATTCCATACAAAACGAAACACCGATATGACCGCCGGTACCGCCCCACTCATGAGAGCCATGGAAACCCACGAGATTCTCGAAGCCCGTGCCGTTCTCTGCGACAGCGGTCACAACCTCATCGTGGACCTCGGCTGCATGAAGGGCGTGATCCCCCGCGAAGAAGGGGCGCTCGGCATCGCGGAGGGAACCACCCGCGATATTGCCGTGATCTCCCGCGTAGGCAAGCCGGTATGCTTCACCGTCAAGAAAATCACGTCCGACCGTCACGGTCATCCCTTTGCCACGCTGTCGCGTCGCGATGTGCAGCGCCGCTGCATGGAACAATATATTTCCCGGCTGCGCTGCGGCGACGTCATCGACGGACGCATCACCCATCTGGAACCGTTCGGCGCCTTTGTGGACATCGGCTGCGGTATTCCGTCGCTCATGAGCATCGACACCATGTCCGTTTCCCGCATCGCCCATCCCTCCGACCGCTTTTCGGTAGGCATGGATATCAAAGCCGTCGTACTCCGCCGGGAACCGCAGGGCAGAATCTCGCTGAGCCACCGCGAACTCCTGGGTACATGGGAGGAAAATGCCGCGCTTTTTCACGCGGGAGAAACCGTGACGGGTACCGTCCGCTCGGTAGAGGAATACGGCGTGTTTGTGGAAATCATGCCCAATCTGGCGGGACTCGCTGAGCGGCGCGACGGCATTGAACCCGGCTGCGGCGCCAGCGTTTATATCAAAAGCATGATCCCGGAACGCATGAAAATCAAGCTGGTGCTGGTGGATACCTTCCGCTGTGACGCCCCTCCCGCCCCCCCCCACTACTTCTTCTCCGGCTCCCATATGGACCGCTTTATCTATTCCCCTCTCTCCGCCGAAAAACGCATCGAAACCGTGTTCTGACCGGTATTTTTCCTACACGCAAAAAAAGCCGCCGCAGTGATAAAAATCATCTGCGGCGGCTGTTCGTCTGTTCTGTCATCCGAGGCGGATCATGATTAATCGTAGTAAGCCTCAAGAACCTCGACTTTTTTGATGTACACGGTGGTATAACCGTATTTGTCAGTCTTCAGACCGGAACTGGAAGTCATCTTGACCTTGGAGCCGGGGGTAATATCCTCCACTTCACAGGGATTGCCGTCTTCATCGATAAACTCACAGTTATCCGTCTCAAACCGGATATAAAGCTTGTCCGGATCGCCGGTGTAAGCGCCGTCATCCTTGTCAAAATGATCCAGTTGAGCACTGCCTGAGTTGATGGTTACAACTTTTCCGATGATATACTGCTCACCGAAAAAGAAGGTGTTGCGCACAAAAATAACCGCAAGCACCATCACCACAGCCAATGCAAACAGAATGCAGGCCTGTTTTCTCTCTTGAATAAATTCCTTCAAAAAAATAACAACCGCTTCCTTTCATCACTGAATTGATACTACTATTATATCACCTTTGTCCGAAAAAATCAACACAAAAATGAAAGATAATCTGATTTTTTTATGATAATCGCAAAATGATTCGACGACAATTATTGCTCTAGCAGCATTTTCCGGCAGAAAAATCTGCCGGTTTCGGTTGTGAACAGTGTATCGTAAGAATGCTGTATTACTTCGTGGGAGACGCCGTCTTCATAGAGATTCACCAGTGTGTCCGCTTCCACCAGAATGCGATGCTCCACACTTTCGATGGATTCGTAGGTGTGGTGATGCGCCACCAGCCAGCATACCCGTTCAATGACGCGCTCCTCAAATCCCAAGGCTTCCATCATATTGCGGCAGAGCGGCGGTCCTTCCGTTTCCTGAAGCTTTCCGTCGCACCTGCCGTAATTCAATTCGCACCAATGAATGCCGATGTCATGCACCACCGCCGCCGCTTCCAATACAAACAGCGTATCTTTGTCCAATCCTTCCAGCATCCCGATGGTCCGCGCCAGATCATGCACCTTCAGAAAGTGATGTATCCTGCGGGGGTCCCCCTTGTAGTAGGAGATCATCGCGCCCAACAGTTGTGAGATTTCCGCCATATCTTCCACGTCCTTTTCCCATCGTATCCGCTCTATTATACCATGCGTCCGGGCAGATTGCAATCCCTTCCCGGTCGGCTAATGGGCTTTCGCGTTTTCCTCTGCCATCCGTCGGTATTTTTCTCTCGTCGCAATACCGCCGCGGATATGCCGCTCGGATTTATTGATCTCCAGTACTTCCCTCACCTGACAGTACAGCCCGTAATCAATCTCCTTCAGACGCTCATTCACCTCCTTATGTACCGTCGATTTGGAAACGCCCATGGCTGCCGCCGCATGGCGCACTGTCGCCTTATGTGCTACGATGTATCTGCCCAGCACGGCTGCACGCCGCTCGGCAGAACTGATAGAATCGTTCATGCTGCATTCCTCCGTTGACCGGCAGCGCTTCACCGCCGTCGTCTGATTCACGGTACATATATATTCATCCTGCCGCGGGAATATGAGCAAAAACAATGCGGCAGCCGACCTTACAGCCGACTGCCGCCAGATTTATTCATAGATTTCACAGAAATTGGTCAGACGCTTGAACACCCGCTCGTTGCGTTCCACACTGCATCCCGATACCACATAAATCATCATCAGCGCGGTCTGCACTCCCAGCAGCGGTACATCCGTCATGCCGTGGATCAACGTCGCCAGCGTGGACACCATGATGAGCTTCCGGATCATTCCATAGGAAACACAGAACGCCGGCTTATTGATGACGCTCACAATCTTGCCCGCCATACAGCTGAAATATGCCAGACCCACCGCGCCGAAATCCAACAGCACATTCAGAATCAGGTTGTGCGAATGCCAGCGGACACGCCTGGCGTGGGTACGGATACAGATTTCCCGGAAGGAGTTCATGCCGTATCCGAACAGCGGCTTGTGCCGAATCCATTCAATCGCGGTGCCCCAAATGCGCGAGCGCTTGCTGAAATCGTTGTCCAGCACCTCGCCCGCCATACGGCTGAAAAGCGTGGGCGCCGCGAGTATGGTCATCACCACTCCCACGGTGATCAGCATGATGATCACCACCCACTTCACATTGTGCTTGTAATGCACCGCGTAAAACAGCAGTGCAATCGCCAGCGCCGCCCACGCGGTCCGGCAGTCACAGAGCAGGATGCTCCCCAGATTGGCAAACAGGATCACCAGATACCCGATCGAATGTCGGCTCTCAAAGCGATACAGCGCCATGATGACAAACAATTCCAGCACATACCCGTAATAGTTGGCGTTGAAAAAGACAGATGATGTCCTTCCCTCAAAAATAAACCAATGCAGCACGAATTTATCCAATATGCCAAACAACATTGCGAAGGCGCTCAGTATCAGCATCATGTCAATCAGATTGTTATAAAATCTCACCGTCATCACGGAAAACAGGTACAGCATAAACACCAGCATCAGCCACAGCACCACGCCGCCCATCAGTCCGAACCAATTCCGAAACAGCACCGCAGGCAGCGTGAAAAGCCATATTGAGCCAAATATGTACTGTGAAGCCGAAACCTCGCTCATGCGTTTCCGCACATCGCTCCGGAACAGCGCCCGGAACACCGCCAGCAATCCTGGCACCGCCACCATCTGATACGGCAGAAACAGACTCACCGCGCACACCGTGATGATTCTTTCATCCTGCGAAAGATGACCCCAGCGGTTCAGCATCCGGCGGAATTTATATTGAACTCTCTCTGTCAAAGTTGAATCTACCCTTTCAAGAGATACTGCGTATTGCCTTTGTATTATAGCATAAAGAATGCCGGCTATCAATGATTATTTTATGATTTTATGAATATTTACGTATTTTCGGTGTGGAATATGTCTATGCCCTTCCCATAAAATAATGCCGACCGATTTTTCACTGCCTGTGAAAAATCGGTCGGCAAATGTGTTAGGAACTATGCAGAATTTAATCAGTCATTTTCTGCTTAAAAATACAGTATGCTTGCATAGTTCCTTAGACAGGTTTATGCGATGATCCGCCGGAAAAAACGTCATCCAACCGCTTCCGGCGCTTCCGTGGCAGCAGTGGTCTTTTCGGTGGTCTTTTCGGTGGTCTTTTCGGTAGTCTTCTCGGTGGTCTTCTCGGTGGTAGCCTCTGTGGTCTTCTTGGTCTTTTCGGTTTCCTCCGGCTTTTGGGTGGTAGAGGTCTTATCCTCTGCCGTCGAAGCCGTGGTCGGCGGTGAAGTCTCAAAGCTCGCCTTATCGTCGAGAAGCGCCGTGAAGGAACGCGTCAGCGTGCCGCCGCCATGCACCGGACAGATCGGCATAGAGGTATTGCGCGAATAATAACCGGTTGCCGTGGACGGACAATACGGACTCGCCAGACCGCCCGATACCGTGCAGTACTGCCGCGCGTAGACTCTGTCGCTGAGGTTGAACTTCTTACGGTCCAATCCCTTATGCGCCGCACGCATGACATACGTCCACGCTCTCGTGGCATAGTTGGCGGTATATTCCAGCCGCTTGTTGTCCGCGTAGCCAAACCAGCAGGCGCCCACATAATAGGGTGTGCCGCCGCAGAAATAACGGTCTTTTGTGTCTGTGGTCGTACCGGTCTTGCCGAAGGTGTCAAAACCGCTGATCTTGGCACTGGTAGCGGTACCGCTGCTGCCGTTGACCGGTGCGAGCAGCATCCGGTTGGCAATGGTGGCAGCCTCCTCGGTAATGGCACGGGTGCCGCGGGCAGTGGTGTTTTCCAGCACGGTCTTGTTCTGCTGATCCGTCACCAGCGAATACGACGCCGGCGAATAGTAAATGCCGCCGCTGCCGAAAATGACATATGCCGAAGCCATCTCCAGCACCGTCACACCGTCGGTCAGCGCGCCCACCGACATGGGAGCAAGGTTGTTGTCCTTTTCGTTGAGCCTGATGGACAAACGTTCCGTCAGAAACTTATAACTCGCCTGCGGTGTGATATAGCGTACAATACGCGCCGCGACGCAGTTGGCGGAAACCTCCAGACCCTTGACCACCGGGATATTGCCGCGATAGCGTCCGCCGTCGTTGCGGGGCCATGTACGGTACTTGCCCTCGTCGCGAATGGTCATAGGCTGATCGGTCACGGGTGTGGAAAATTCAATGGCGTTCAGATTGACCGCCAGACCGTAGGCACTGAGCGGCTTGATCGCCGAACCCGGCTGCCGACGGGACTGCGAAGCGTGATTCTGCAGACGGTTGGCGTTCTTTTCACCGCGCGCCCCCACAATCGCCTTGATCTCGCCGTCATAATTCAGAATGGCAATGGCGCACTGCGGCTGAACCGAACGCGGGAATTTTACCCAGTAATCGGTATTATTGCCGCTTTTGTTCTTGAAGATGGCTTCCGCCTTCTTCTGCAAATCCACATCCACATTGGCGTAAATCTTGAAACCGCCGTTATAAAGCTGGAATCGCGCGTCGGCTTCGGTCATACCGTTACGCTTCTGCAGGTCGTTGACGATATCGGTGTAAATCTGCTCGGTGTACCAGCTCCAGTATTTGATGGTGGTATTGCGGTTGAGCGACGCGGTGTTGAGGTGGGAAATATAATCCTCCGCCTTCGCCGCTTCGTATTCCTCCGTGGAAATCAGCCCGTTCTCATACATCTTTTTCAGCACATAGCGCTGACGCTTCTGGTTTTCTTCCGGGTGGTAGAGGGGATTGTATTTGGACGGATACTTGGTAATGCCCACAATCGCCGCCGATTCCGCGAGCGTCAGGTCTTTGGCGTCCTTGCCGAAATAGGTCTGCGCCGCGGTCTGAATGCCGTTGCAGCCGCTGCCCAGCGCGATGACATTCAGGTAGGCTTCCAATATCTGGGATTTGGTATATTTCTTTTCCAGCTCCAGCGCCTTGAAAATCTCGGTCAGCTTTCGGTTGACGCTGTGCGCATCGTCCTTTGTCACGTTTTTGATGAGCTGCTGGGTAATCGTGGAGCCGCCGCGCTCGGTCTTATAAATGCCGAGGAACATATTGGCAAAGGCGCCCGCGGTACTCTTCCAGTCCACGCCGTGATGCTTGAGGAATCGCTCATCCTCTACCGCGATGGCTGCTTTTTTTGCATAGTCCGAAATATCCTGCTCATCCACCCATTCACGGTTCTCGTTGCCGTGCAGCGATTCATACTCAAATTGATTGCCCTCGCTGTCATACGCAAAGATTTTGGTGGTATAGTTGAGCTTGAGCCATGCCAGATCAATCTCGTCCACGCTCTTGGGCATGGTCAGCACATACACCATCGCCGCCGCCGCCACAATACAGCTCGTGATGATGCCGATCAGCACAAACGTGGCAAACGTCCGCGCCAGATATTTGCCCATCGTCAAGAGAACACTCAGCCAGATGGGTCTGGCTGCTTTGCCGCCCCTGCGCCCTCCCGCGGAAGATGCCCCCCGGTAGTTTCGGGCGCTCCCCGAACCTCCCGACAGTCCCTTCACGGAATCCCGCAGCGAATCAAAGCCGTTTTTTACGCCGTCAGCCGCCTTGCCCGCCGTTTCTTTGGCTTTCCGGCTGAACGCGGCAAACGAGTCTTTGAAATCCATGATGCTATCGCCTCCCGAAAAATCCTATGTAACAAAGTCAGTATCATTCATATGAAAGCCTGTACGAAGTTTATTATACCACAAAGAATTCCGCTTGTACACTCCCGTTCCAAAGAATTCATATTTTTGTAACCATCTTTTTGAAAGGAAAAAACTGACGGCACCCTGTATGGAACCGTTCCCCATCGGCAATGATAAAGACAGATGAAACGTCCAAGGAGGATTCTGTATGACTGGTATGTCCGGTAAAACCGCAAAAATCACATTGCTGCTGTCACTGACCGCCTTTGCCGCGTCAGTGTATTCGCTGGCGGCCGCCGCGGCGTATGCGCCCGCTTTGCCGCCGCGTCCGCTTCCTGCCGTGATGTCCGACACCGATATGCCGCCGCGTCCGGCTGATGTCGTGACCCCTTCCGACACATCCGCTCCGCCGTTCCGCACCAAACTGCTCCGTCTGTATCGCGGCAGGATCGCCGTGTTTGAGGAGGACGGAACCACGCCTATCCGCCTGCTGTCCACCGACGTCACGCAGCTTCCGTCCGACGCGGTGAAGCGCCTTCGTGACGGCGTTTATGCCTATACCGCCGATCAGTACCGCAATTATCTGGAGGATTTTTCCTGACGGACCCGGATTCCCACAGCAAAAGCGGCAGGGAGGTTTTTCTCAAACGAAACGCCTCTCTGCCGCCGTCATCATTCCTCTTTCACCCTCGGGCGCCGATAGAGGATAACCCGATCCATCGGTTACTTCATGCTGCTTTCATAAGATTCGATCATCTTTTTCACCATCTGTCCGCCGATGCTGCCCGCTTCTCTGGACGTCAGATGACCGTTGTAACCATTCTGGAGATTGACGCCGACTTCGCTCGCCGCTTCCATCTTGAAACGGTCAAGGGCTTCTCTCGCTTCGGGAACCACGAGCTTATTACTGGATTTGTTTGCCATGATAACAGCACTCCTTCTATTTCTCATTCATTGTATTCTGATGAAATCTCCGTGCGTCGGCATTACTATTGTGTGTGTCCCCCGCAAGAATATGAATGGTATTTCCTGTCACATGACCGGGCTGAAACCGCTTATTTTCTTCCCGACACATATCCGTACAATTTCGGATATTGCCACACAAACAGTTCCATGCCCCATAAATATCCCATTTCCCGCAGCCAACGCAGATACGATGTGTCCAATCCCAACAGTCCCGCCGCCGTTTTCACCATGCTCATGCACAGCACGGTGGAAACCACCGCCAGTGAGCCGAACAGCAGACCTCTGTTGCGCGCCACTGCCGTGATAAGGAAGGGTCGGTTGGAACGTGCGCACAAAGCATACAGCACTAGGCTCATCGACAGGAACATAAATGCCGCGCAGGCACCGCCGAAATGTACCGTATAAGTCCCGCCGCCCGCCATCCAATAGACCAGCAGCGTATAGAAGGCAATCAATCCCCCCGACAGCAGCGCCCGCGTTTTCTCAAAGAAACCCATCAGTCTGCCGTCATTCATCCGGGGCATATGGCGCATGGTATCGCGCTCCGCCGGTTCGTCGGCAAAAAACGGCTGGATAAATACAAACAGCAGGAGATTGAGCAGAATCAGCGGCAGCATCCGGAAGAAGTTGATGTGAAACAGCATCCTTCCGCCGAACAGCACCATCGTTTGTGCCACACAACAGGTCATGCTGTATTCACTGAGCTTGGCGAGATTCTGCCGGATCGCACGTCCCGTCCTGACCAATCGCCGGATATCCACATACCGGTTATCCGAAATCGTAATGACCGCCGCTCTCACAGCCACTTCCGCCGACGTTTCCTGCATGGCACAGCTGATGTCCGCCGTCCGCAGCGCGGACGCGTCGCCCATGCCTCCCGCCGCCATCATCACGCACTCGCCCCGCGACTGCCACGCACGGATCAGCCGCATCTTATCCTCCGGCGAAATACGCGCAAACACCGAATAACGCGGAAGCTCTCTCCGCAGCCGGTTTTCCGGCATCGCCGCCAGCGTTTCGCCCGTCATGATTTCACCGCCGTCATCGAGTATCCCCAGACGGCGGGCAATCGCGGCTGCCGTTTCAGGGTGATCGCCCGTAAGCATCACGGTTCGGATACCCGCCGCGGCGCATTCCCGCACGGATTTGGTCACGTCCTCCCGGCAGGGATCGTCCAATCCCAGCAGTCCTAGGAAGAGCATATCTTCTTCCACCGTTTCGGGTGCGATTTCCTCCGGCAGACGGTAAAATACCTGCGCCGCCACGGCAATCACACGAAGTCCTTCCCCCGCCATTTCCGCCACACGGGCGTTGATCTCATCGGCATCGGCATTGAGACAGCGTGCCGCCAACACGTCCGGCGCACCCTTGGTTACCGCCATATACAGTCCGTCCGTCTCGTGAATCACGGTCATCAGCTTGCGGGACGAATCAAAGGGTATGCCGCCGCTGCGGGGGTAAGCCTCCCACAGCTTCCGCATATCGCCCCCGTTTTGGGTATAGGCGGCGATGATGGCAGCCTCTGTCATATCGCCTGTCACCACGGGGCGTCCCTCGTAATCATAAAGCAGTTCGCTGTCACAGCAAAGCGCCGCGGACTTCATCAGATATTTCAGTTCGTCGGACCAGAAGCCCTCCGACAGTACGGCAGGCGTATCGCCCACCGGCCACGCCTTGGTGACAGTCATGTCTCCCACCGTCAGCGTGCCGGTCTTGTCGGTGCAGATGACCGAAGTACAGCCGATCAATTCGGTTTTGGCGAAGTCGTGCAATTCCGTCTTGCTGCGGCGCAGGGATTTCATCCCCTCCGCCAGCGCGTGCATGACATTCTGCGGCAGCCCCAACGGCACGGCACAGATCGCCAGCAGCAGCATGAATCCCGCCAGTTCATATGCCCGATTGAGAAAGGACGGATCATAGGGATAGTATCCCGAGGCGTACATGGCAGTCAGCAGCGGGCTGTCCACGCCCGTGATTCTGGCGGTCAGAAAGATCCTGATTTCCTCCCACTGACGCGGCAGCACGTCAGGAGACACCCGCAGAAACAACGTCCCTGCCGCTGACAGCGATACACATACCGTCGCCCAGATCGTCAGGGCGCGCAGACGGAACGCGTCCCGCACCATCGGCGTGCGGAGTCGGAGCTTGCGGAGCTTTTTGAGCTTCCGGTCGGGCTTCTGTCTGCGCGGCTTGCGGTATTGTTTCAATCCCTTGGATTTTTTTGCTTTTTTGCGTCTGCGCCGGCGTCCCATGCTCTTCCACGCGGCTTCCGTATCCATGCCGGTTTCCGTCACCAGCATCAGACCACGTCCGGCAGCGGCGGTGGTACCCGCGTAGACCATATTCACTCTCTCTTCCAGCGGCGTTTCCTCCGCCAATACCGCGTCGGCGTCCTTCGTGACAAAGGCGTCGGCACCCGTCAGACTCCTTTCGTCACAGACAAACGCACTGGTGATGAGCAGCCTGCCGTCCGCCGGTATGATATCGCCCGCTTCCAGCTGTACAATATCCCCGGGTACCAGTTCCTCTGACGGCACATCCTTGATCACCGATCCCCGTCGCACCTTGGAGCGTGCCGTCGAATGCCGCATCATGCGGATGGCTGTGTCCGTCGCCGACAGTTCCCGCGCCGTGCGCACACCCGCCAGCACCAGCACCGATACCAGCGTCACTGCCGGATAAAGCCAGTTCCGTTCCGACAGCAGACTGCGTCCCGCTGACCAGTCCATCCACATCGCCAGCGCCAGCCAGCCAGCCGACAGTGCCGTCAGCACCGCGCTCAGCGGCGCAAGCCATTTGCCCATAAACACCGCCAGCCGCGACCTTCTGCGCCGCAGCTGACGGATATTGCCGCCGTATTCCTTCAGCCGCATCTGCACCGTCATCTCGGACAAACCGATTTTGGGCTGCGTCTGGAGCGCTTCGGCGACATCTTCTTTTCTCTCACTATGCCATACCATAGAAAAAGGAATCCTCCTTCCGAAAATTCCACTATGTATTTCCGTATTTTGGTTAAACCATTGATGGCGTGCCGTCTGTCGATTTCAGACGATACTTATTTATTGTAACAACCTTTGCGACATAATGCAAGCCTTTCTTGAAGGATTTCACAGAAACCTGAAATGCACTTGCGCTCCGACGGTTTACACGGTATAATTAAGATTATCCAAAGAAAGGCGGTTACGCGGTATGAAAACCATACACCCTTCAATGAAAGACATCCACCATATTCACGGCGTTATTTTTGACATGGACGGCGTACTGGTCGATTCCGAGCGGCTCTATCTGCGCTTCTGGCGTGAGGCAAGCGCCGCTTTCGGCTTTGCCATGAGCGAAGCGCAGGCGCTCAGCCTGCGAAGCAATTCCCCCGAAGCCGCCATTCCTAAATTCCGCGCGTGGTTCGGCGAAAGCGCCGATTATCACGCTATCCGTGCCAAACGGCGGGAAATGATGGCGGAATGGATCGATCGTGAAGGCGTTGCCCTCAAACAGGGCGCTGCCGAAGTCACCCGCGAACTCAAGGCACACGGCTATCGCATCGCGCTTGCCACGGCATCCCCCCTGCGCCGCGCGGAGCATTATCTGGCGCCGCATGGTCTGTGGGGCATCTTCGACGCCGTCATCGGCGGTCCGGACGTCACCAGAAGCAAGCCCGCGCCGGACATCTATCTGGCTGCCGCCGCTGCCCTGCGCCTTCCGCCGGCAGCGTGTCTCGCGGCGGAGGATTCGCCCTCCGGCGTCCGCGCCGCCCACGACGCGGGCTGCTTCACCGTGATGATCCCCGATCTGACGCCGCCCGACGGAGAATCCCGATCGCTGGCGGACTGTGTGCTTGACAATCTGACGCAGCTGCGGACACTGCTCCTTTAACCTTCTCCCGCCCGCAGCATATTCTCGGCAAAAATTCCATACCCACAGGTGGGATCGTTGACAAAGACATGCGTCACCGCTCCCACCAGCTTGCCGTTCTGCACGATGGGACTGCCGCTCATGCCCTGCACAATGCCGCCCGTCTTATCGAGCAGTTTGGGGTCCGTTACCTTCACAATCATGTTTTTCGCCTGCTCGCCCGCCCGATAGTTGATCTTCTGAATTTCGATGTCATAAAAGCGCGGTTTTCCGCTGCTGTCCACCGTACAATACACCTGCGCCGCACCTACCCGCACCTCCTGCCGCACCGCCACTTCGTATTCGTTCTCCGGTTCATCGGGCAGTGCCGCCGTGTATTGTCCGAACATACCGCACAAGGTATTGCTGCGGATATTCCCCAGCGTTCCGGCGCCGAGACACCCCCGTATCTCTCCGGCGTCCCCCTTTACACCGCGCTTCACGTCAATCCACTCCGCTTCCACGATTTCACCGCCCCTCACGGGAATCATACGCAGTGTGTCACTGTCGCAGATGCCGTGTCCCAGTCCGCCGAATGTGCCGCTTTCCGGCTCGATATAGGTCAGCGTTCCGATGCCCGCCGCGCTGTCTCTGACCCACATACCCGTTTTACGGCAGCCGTCCGCGTCCGAATACAGCGGTATCAACGTCATTTTTTGCCAACTTCCGTCTTGTTTTACCACCTCAAGCTTCATTTCTTTGTCAGTGTGCTCCGCTATTTCTGAAAAATCGTCGCTGCGGTACATCCGCTGTCCATTGACCGACCGGATGAGATCACCTTCCTCCATCCCTGCCTCCCGTGCGGGATTCCGGCTTCTGCCCCGGCATTCAAAATCCGACAGCCCCACGACCATCACCCCGTCGGTATACATCTTCACCCCAAACAGCGTTCCGCCCAGCTTCACCCGCACGGGAGAAGCCGTGCGCACCGGCAGGGTCTTGAGCGGAATCAGACCGAAAAGCCGTGCCGACGCCTGACGGGAACCGCTGTATGCCAGCCGGGTGGGCAAAAAGGTACAAAGCGACGTTGACTCTGTCAGTGCCGACGTGCGGCTTACCGTAAGCTCATCCGGCAGTTGACCGACCGTGATTCCCACCGAAACGCAGCACAGACAAAGTGCCGTCAGCAGTGCGCCTGCCGCCACCAACCTTTTTCGTCCGGTTTTTTTCACCGTCATATTCCGATACTCCTTTGTCGTCATTACCGTAAAATTCACACGGCACGTCTTTTCCGCCCGTCAGCCAAAAACGCGCCGCTTTATTATTTTGCGCAGAATCATACGTCTCACCAATGACAATATATAAAATGAATGTAAGCCGCCGTCAGATTTGGAAACATTAAATTCAATATTATGGTATTGACATATCAAAAACAATCATTGTATAATGGATAAGATACCGCGAAATAATACCATTGAGAGGGGACGTCCCATGAACGATTATTTTTCGGAGTACAATCCTTACCCGTATATTTACATACAGTATTGCTCTGACGACGTGAATGAAGTCCTGCCGGTCATCGACGCACTCAATGACGAGGGCTTCAATGTCTGGTACGACGACAATTTCGACGTCAATGACCGATACCGTTCCATCAATGCCGAACGGCTCAGCCGCTCCGCCGCGCTGCTGCTGTTTTATTCCAAAAACGCCGCGCGCTCCAAGCTCATCCGCGATACCGTCAAAATCGCCATTCCCATGCGCAGTCTCGACAAAATGTGCGTCTGCCTTGATGACAAGCCCTTTGGCATGGCTTTCAGCGACTGCAAAAAGAATTATACCCTTTTTATCGATGATCATTCTCATGAGATAATGGATGATCTTCGCCCTTATCTTGATGTGTATCGGCTGCCGCCTGAACTGATTGAAACCCTCCGTTCCCGGTACGCTTCCATGAACGCGCCCGACGAAATAGAGGAACTGGACGATTTTGCCGAGCCGGACGAGCTGAGCGAGCTCGGTGAGTTGGAAGCATATGAGGAATGGGAGGAAACGATGGTCCCCCCCGCCAAAGCAGATACGGATGGGGGCATTCCTTCCACCGATGACGATGATCCGGCGGCATCGTCGCCGGTGCCGTCCGATCAGCCCACGCACGAGGAAGCTCAGATATTTTACGAAGACTACGAGAACGAAACCAGCAAACTTCGCTATCCTGTCGCCCATCGCGAACCTTCCCCCGACTGGTACGCCTTTTATCCCGATCAATCCACCGACACCGAAGCGGATACGTCTGACGCGTCTCGGGAAGAAGAATTTCCGGAGGAGCCGTTCCTCTTTGTGGAAGAACCGACAGACGATTTGCCTGCCGAACCCCTCGAGACACAGACGGATGACGAACGCGAACCCCTTAAAAAACCGGCTCCCGATCCGCTCGCGCCTTTCCGTCCCATTCCACTCGACACCCTTTTTGTTTCCGACACGGACAGCGAGGACCCGAAAAACGACACCGACGACGAGGAACCGGAAGTGGTAATTCTGCCTGTCGTTTCCCTGAGCGGTGAACCTGAAGGTCCTGTGCTGTCATTTGCGGAAAAGGAAATTACTGATAACGTCGATGCCGCCGATGATGCTGATGAGGGCGACAACGATGGTGACAATGGTGACGAAAGTGAGGATCTGTATTACGCGTTTTCTTCGGTAAGCGAACCGACGGCGTATGACCCGTTCAATCACTTTGACTTTATCCTGCTGGAAGAACCTCCCGCGCCGCCTGCCCCTGAGCCGCCTGTCGTAGCGGAGTCTCCCGCGCCGATCATTCTCGACCAGACCATGCAGCCCATAGATGACGACGCGCTGGAAGAAGCACTTACCCCCGAAGCACCGGCTATGAGCGACGAGGAATTCGTGCTGAACGGTAATGAGCCCATCGCAGCCACACTCGAGACAATGGACCCCATCGTAACCAGTGATGAATCCAACGGCACCATTCCGGAAGCATCCGACGCTATCGACAATCCCCCGACGCCGGAACCCATCCCGGCGGATGTGCCTGCCCTCTATCCCTCACCGGATGCAGAGGAATTGTGGAGGGCATTGCGTGAACGGCTTCATGTGCGCGCCATTCCCAAAATGCGGCTGATCCTCAACCGTCAGCAGCCCGCGCTCCCTTCGGTTGCCGTGGAAAAGCCTGTGGCACAGGCTTTGTACGAAAAACAGTTCGCGCTGCCCTATCCGCAGGACGACACCATTGAAAATATCATGATTGTATACCCGGTGGACGAGGCATTTGTAGAACCCGAACCGTTTGTCCGAATTCCCCGAAAAGAACCGCAGACGCCTGTTGCGACGGCGCCTGCGACGGAATCGGAACTGCCCTCGGAAAAAGCCGAAAAAATACCGGTAAATTTCAAAAAGCGCAGACGCATCCGCCGTCCTGCCGTCAAAACCGTGTTCGTGAAAGCACCAGACCCTTCGGAGGAATCTGTAGCGATGGAAGAACCGACAATCGTGGAGGAACCCATAATTGTGGAGGAACCCGCAATTGTGGAGGATCCCGTAATCGTCGAGGAACCCGTAATCGTTGAAGAACCCGCAATTGTCGAGGAACCCGAGATCGTGGAAGAACCCGAGATCGTGGAAGAACCCGAGATCGTGGAGGAACCCGTAATCGTGGAAGAACCCGTAATCGTGGAGGAACCTGAAATCGTGGAAGAAACAGCGGAGGAATCCTTTGACGAATCCGGCATGAATTCATATGAGTTTTTCTCCAGCAATATCCTGTCCGATATCGGCAGCGACAGCGAATGGAACGGTGAAAGCTTTTTTGCCGAGCCGGAACCGATTCCCGTACCGATGGAAGATCCCCATTCCTCTGAGGGCTTCCATTCGTCTGAAACCACGTCCCTAAAGGAACCCTTCTTCGCGCCTGCCGAGGAATCCATCACCATCGACCCGGAATTTATCTCCATTCCTCAGATTGATTACGCCGCACCGCGTCTGGATACCCCACCCCTCGCGGACCCATCCGTCCGCACCCAGCCACCCCCTGCTTCCACCGCAGAAAAAACCGAAGCATCTGAAAAACCGGAGAAAACCGCTGTCACGGAAACCGAGCCTGACATCAAAATACAGCTTCTCATGAAGGCCGCCGAACAGGGCAACGCCGACGCACAATACAAACTCGGTCTGAGCTATGAAAACGGCGATCATGTGGAACAGAATTACGTCAAGGCGGCGCATTGGTATATTCTCGCCTCCAACCGCGACAACGCCAACGCGCAGTTCAATCTGGCACAGCTCTATGAAAAGGGGCTGGGCGTAAGCCGCAATCCATCCGAAGCGGCTCAACTCTATGAGCAGGCAGCCAAACAGGGACATTCCAACGCCCAGACCCATTATGGGGTCTGTCTGCGCACCGGCAAGGGTGTGGACAAAGATGAGGCACAGGCGGTCAAATGGTTCGTGCGCGCCTCCGAAAAGGGCAACGCCGCCGCCATCTATCACCTGGGCATCTGCTTTGAATTCGGACAGGGCGTGGAGCAGGATTTCTCCCGCGCCTTGCAGCTCTATCTGGCAGCCGCCAATCAGGACTTCGCTGACGCGCAGAACGCCCTCGCCAACTGCTATATCAACGGCACAGGCGTTCCCGCCAATTACACGGAAGCGGTCCGCTGGTACAGCAAGGCCGCCCGCAACGGCAATGTCGCTGCCCAGTTTAACATCGGCTTCTGCTGTGAAAACGGCATCGGCATC
>CAMJHU010000008.1 GCA_946405565.1 uncultured Clostridia bacterium | reverse complement strand
GAGGCAACCGTGTGTTATCCCGTATGGACGTGGATACAGCATCCAGAAAAGCGATTCATCAAAGTGTCCTACTCCGATGCACTTTCCCGCAAGCATAACATTCTCTCCCGCGACATCATCAACAGCCCGTGGTATCAGGAGAATTGGAGCGACCGTTTCCACCTGAAATTTGACGTAAACCGTCAGAATGAATTTGAGAACAACCACCACGGAATGATGTATTCCACTTCCGTTGGCGGCGCAATCACAGGTAACGGCGCTGATGTCATTATCATCGACGACCCGCAGAACCCTATCATGGCAAACAGCGAAACGGAGCGTCAGAATTCCATTGACTTCTTCAAAAACACGCTCCAGACGCGATTGAACAACCCGAAGACCGGTGCATTCATCATCATCATGCAGCGGCTTCACGAGAACGACCTGACCGGCTATATCCTGTCGGAAGACCTCGGCTATACTCACCTCTGTCTCCCTGCCGAGGCTCCCGAACGCACGGTCATCACGTTCCCCGTCAGCAAAAAACAGATTGTCCGCGAGGAAGGAGATATTCTCAACCCCCAGCGGTTTGACCATGAGGTAATCGAGAGCCTGAAAAAGAGCATGGGCAGTCTGCAATACGCGGGACAGTTCCAGCAGGTTCCGGCTCCTGCCGAGGGCGTTATCTTCAAGCGGGAGTGGCTGCATAACTTCTACAGCGACGGAGCCGCGCCAAGTACACAGGATATACAGTCATGGGATATGGCGTTCACGAAGTCGGAAGGCTCCGCGAAGGTTGCCGGATTTGTGTTGGGGCGCAAGGGCGCTGATATCTACATCAAGGATCTTGTCAACGACAAGATGACCTTTACCGAGAGCGTCGCCGCCGTCCGCACCTTGTCGGGAAAATGGCCGAGAGTGCGGGCGAAGGTTGTGGAAAACAAAGCCAACGGTCCCGCCATCGTTGACCTGCTGAAAAAGGAAATCTCCGGCATGGTTGAATTTAACCCAAAAGGCAGCAAGGATGAACGCGCCATCTCTGTGACACCGTACTTCGAGGCGGGAAATATCCATTTCCCCGACCCGAAAACACATCCGTGGGTAGATGACCTGATACGTGATCTGCTGATGTTCCCGAAGGGAACGTACAAGGATACCACCGACGCGCTTGTACAGGGGATTTTGTATCTCATGGATAAACCTACGATGTCAGCACCGCCGAAGTCGGCAATGCTCTCCAAGGAAAGCTACTGGCGAACGTAAAAAAAGACTGCCGCATTACTGGTGCAACAGTCTTTTGACATGATTATTCTGGAATCAGCAAATACCGGCTTATTTCTCCAAGCATTTTTGTAGTGCTGTTTCTGCATCATCACACGCGTGATAGTGTGTTTGCCTTCTCCGTCCGTTTTCATATTCAATTACGATACAGTTTTTATTGGGGGTTTCGCCAGGTAAATAATAATAATACCCGCTGTATTTGTTATTTGGTTCAAAACGGAATTCCCAATACGTTCCATGATTATATAATAAAGCAACCTTAAATGTATCCAGCTTAAAATAATCAGCATACATGAATGAGCCATCTTTTTGAGAAAAAGTTATATCCAAATGATCGCCTTCATCGGCATAACTTTGAAGTGCCACATTAGAATTATATGCCAATTTGAAAGAATTATAGCCATTATACTCTTCTTTTGTATATTCTACTTGATATGCTTTTATGTACTTTTCAATGTCTGATTCGGTGGTGTTGAAATTTAATTTTAAGAATATCATCTGCAACGTATCATAATCGTGAGAATTTTCACTATCATATGCCGTCGTAGACTTGTTTTTTACTTTCTTAGTTGTAGTCTTCTTCGTTGTGGTGGTTGGCTTTTTCGTGGTAGTTGTGGTCTTCTTCGTTGTGGTGGTAGATTTCTTGGTTGTAGGCTTTTTTGTAGTGGTTATGGCTTTCTTTGCTGTGGTCGTAGTAGATTTTTGAGTGGTAGTTGCCTTTGTTGTGGTAGACTGTTGAGCCTTGGTCAGTTCATCGGTTTGTTTCTGCATTTTCTCCAATAACTTCTTTTGGCTCTCTATTTCGCTTTTCAGTTCCTGTAATTCACTTTGAAGTGATTGCTTATCAGCCATTAAATCAGCAATTTCCTTTTTCAGACTTTCGATCTGTGCCTGATTTTTTTCGCGGTTCTGATCGTAGAGGTTCATCTCTTCCATCAGGCTTGATTTACTCTCTATCTGGGCTTCAAGCTCCTGCAAATCGCTGTATGCTGCGTCTGTTTGTGACACATACAAGTCCGAGCGAGAAACAGTCAGATCACGAGGCTTGCTTTCCGCTTTCGGAGCAAACGCGAGAAGTAGAGCCAACGCCAGCACCGACACGCTGCCTGAAATCGCCATACCGCCCCTACCAGCTTTACGAAAAAGCAGCTTTTTCAATTCGTGAAGATTGAACCCTTGCTTTGACTTCACTCGTCCATAATTGCACAAGCAAATACGCACCATGTCAACCGCAAGCCAGAACAGAAGCATGAACACGTATTCACGGGCGATCAATGACAAAAAGAGGAAGAACCAGCCGACTACCGCAGAAATTTTGCGACCAGCATACACACGGTGCAGACCGAAGATGTTGGTGCATAGCGCAATTATCATCGTCTTTTCAGGAGTTGGGCTATATTTTGAACCGAAAAAGGTCTTATCAATCCAGTTTGCAGTCATATCGAAGATGAAGTTTTGGTTGACCGCCCATTGAGGAAATTTTAATTCACTTATTTTAAACGCCATATAAACCACCTATTGTGTCTTTTTCTAGCATAATAACACAAGCATATCAAAAATGGAAGAAAAATCCCAAAATATGAGATAAAAAATTTTTATTCCCTTATTCGGAGAAAGGTCTTGACTTTTTGCAAGGGCAATAATATAATTTATGCGAGGGCAAAAAGTGAGGTGATTAAATTGCCACGCACAGGTAGACCCCCAAAGGAAAACCCTAGAAATGTAAGCCTCAATATCAGATTGACCAAAGACGAAGCACAATTGATAAAAGAATGTGCAGAACTGTTGAAAACAAATCGTACTGAGGCTATCATCAAAGGGATAAAATTACTTATGGAGGGTCTAAAAAAGTAAAAAAAGACACTCGCTGTCCCGTCAAGACCCAGCGAGTGTCACAAAACCAACCCCACAGAGGATTGATAAATCTATTATATCATTCCTCCGTGGGGAAATCAAGAAGTTTTTTAACATCTAGGAGGAATTTTATAATGTCAACAAATTTGGATTCGACGCAAGTAAACTTCAAAACTGAGATTATGAGACCCATGCTTTTCAAATTCTACGAAGCATATCTTCGCGAAGAAAACGACTACGGTTCCGAAAGATATGCAATCACCAACTTTTTGAAAGATCGTCAAGTGAAACCTGATGATATCAACGAGCTTGATGAGATGATTACCGTGGCGGAGGACAAATCCTGCGAAGCGGCATTCTATGCCGGATTCAAAACGGCGATGAAGTTCATGAAGGAGGTGCTGGCATGAATAACGAATTGATCAAAGTAACCTATGACAATAACCGCCCCACCGTGCTTGGCAGAGAACTGCATGAGAGATTGGAAATCGCAACACCTTATAGCAAATGGTTTGCTCGTATGTGTGAGTACGGATTTACCGAAAACGTGGATTTTGCGACGGTGGACAAAAATGTCCTCCGTGCAGATGGAACGGAAATGCCCCAGACTCAGCATGACCATCAGCTCACCATCGAGATGGCAAAAGAAATCTGCATGATTCAGCGAAGCGAGATCGGCAAGAAATTCAGACAATACTTCATTGACCTTGAAAAGCAGTGGAATACGCCGGAAGCAGTTATGGCGAGAGCCTTGCAGTATGCCAATCATCAGCTTGCCGCTATTACACAGCAGAACAAAACGTTGACAGATAAGATTGAGGCAGACAAACCGAAAGTGCTGTTTGCCGATTCGGTCACAGCCAGTCAGACTTCCATTCTTATCGGTGAACTTGCCAAGCTGATTAAGCAAAACGGTATCGAAATGGGACAAAAGAGAATGTTTGCCTATCTGCGAGAAAACGGATACCTGATTAAGCGCAAAGGCACTGATTACAATATGCCGACGCAAAAGGCTATGGAGCTGGAACTTTTTGAGATTAAGGAAACCTCAATTACCCATTCCGACGGTCATATCAGCGTAAGCAAGACCCCGAAGGTAACGGGAAAAGGGCAGGTCTACTTTATCAACAAGTTTATTGGCACTAAGGACGAACCCCAGCAGACCGAGGAGGTGATGGCATGAGCAACTTGCAGATTTTCAACAACGCTGATTTTGGCGAGGTAAGAACGCTGACCGTTAAAGGCGAGCCGTATTTTGTCGGCAAGGATGTGACCGAGATTCTGGGGTACCAAAACGGTAGTCGAGATATCAATAGACACGTCGATGAAGAAGACCGCACAAAAGCGATGGTGTTTGACGGCAATCAAAACAAAGAAACGATTATCATCAACGAAAGCGGCTTGTACAGCCTGATTCTTTCCAGCAAGCTCCCCGCCGCTAAGAAATTCAAGCATTGGGTCACGTCGGAAGTCCTGCCCGCGATTCGCAAGCATGGCATGTACGCAATAGATGAAATTCTGGACAACCCTGATATGGCTATTGCCGCACTGACCGCGCTCAAGGAAGAACGTGCGAAAACTAAGGCACTTCAGACCGAAAATGCACAGCAGAAGCAGATGATTGGTGAACTCAAGCCGAAAGCAGATTACATGGACAAGATTCTCAACAACAAGGGGCTTGTCACCATCAGCCAGATTGCCAAGGATTACGGCATGAGCGGCAGAGCCATGAATGAAAAGCTCCACGAGCTGGGCGTTCAGTACAAGCAGAGCGGTCAATGGCTGCTTTACTCCAAGTATCACGACAAGGGCTACACTCACAGCAGAACCATCAACATCACCCACTCCGATGGTACTCCCGATGTGACGATGGAAACCAAGTGGACGCAGAAGGGGCGCGTATTCATCTACGAGCTGCTCAAAGGCGTCGGCGTCCTTCCTGTCATTGAGCAGACCACAGACGAAGACGCAGAAGAAATTACGGGATAAGGTGGCAAAACACCTCTTTTGGCACCCGAAACCGTGAAAATGTCAAAAAAGTGTCATTACAATTTCAAAACTTCTATGATATACTGCACCTATGGGTCATCAGCCAAGGTGCTGTTAGTCGGAAACGGCATCGAACAAACGACGGTTCGGTGCCGTTTCTTTTTACGCGAGGGGGGATAAAATGACCACAATGAAAGAGCTTGGGCGGCTCGGTCAGAAACGATATGGTGGCATTTTCTATGAAGAATTCCTCCGTGAACTTCGCGGACGCAGGGGCATGGCGGTTTTTCAGGAAATGTCCGAGAACGATGACACCATCGGCGCACTGCTCTTCGCCGTCGAAATGCTCATGCAGCAGGCATCGTGGGACGTACAGGCTGCGGGAAACAATCCCGCCGACGATGAAGCACGGGAATTTGTTCTGTCCTGCATGGACGATATGAGCGAAACATGGAGCAACACCATCTCCGAAATTCTCTCATTCCTGACCTACGGCTGGTCAGCACACGAGATTGTGTATAAACGACGGTGCGGCAAACGCAAAGACCCGCGCCTTCGGAGCAAATACACTGACGGTCTGATTGGCTGGCAAAAGCTCCCGATCAGAAGCCAGGACACGCTGTATGAGTGGACATATGACGAGAATGACAATATCGTCGGCATCGTCCAGAATCCGCCTCCCGATTATGGGCTGATCAACATTCCCGCTGAAAAGCTGCTCCTCTTCAAAACCAAAAGCCGGAAAAGCAATCCGGAGGGACGCAGTATTCTCCGCAACGCCTACCGGGACTGGTACTTCAAGAGGAGAATCCAGGAGATCGAGGGCATCGGCATTGAGCGCGATCTCGCCGGTCTGCCGGTCTTAAAAGCTCCGCAGGGCGTGGACATATGGAGCAATGATGACGATGATTATGTGCAGATGAGGGCGTCTGCCGAGCAGATTGTCCAGAATATCCGCAGGGACAGCATGGAGGGAATCGTTATCCCTGACGGCTGGGAACTGTCGCTGTTAAGCACAGGCGGACAGAGACAGTTCGACACGACCGCCATCATCGAGCGTTACGACAGCCGCATTGCCATGACGTGCATGGCAGACTTCATCCTGCTGGGGCATCAGCAGGTTGGCAGCTTTGCGCTATCGAGCGACAAGACAAAGATGTTCGCTATGGCGATTGGCAGCTATCTCAATATCATCTGCGAGGTATTCAACAATCAGGCGATTCCTGCGCTGATCGACATCAACGGCGACCATTTCAGTGGTATCACTGATTATCCGAAGCTGGTTCACGGCGACGTGGAGGACCCGAACCTCGACAAATTGGGCGATTTCATCAACAAGATGGTGAGTTGCGGCATTCTCCTCCCTGATGAAGGTATGGAGGATTTCGCACGGAAGCAAGCCGGTCTGCCGGAACGCATTGATGATTGGGACGAGGCTCGGCGCACTGCTGCTCAAAGCGGCGGCGCCGATGAGAACGGTCAACAGAAAAAGCCCAAAAGGGACCCATTGGACGAAGATGACGATGTGGACATTGACGAAGATGATGGAGACATCGAAACCGCAAAGGCACGATTGGGGCGAAAGATATGAGATTCAGCAAAAGCAGGTCGATTCCTGTAAGATACCTCAAAAGCAAGGAGCAGCATGAAGCCCTTGACCGCCTCAATTCTTTTCTGGATGAGCATATGCCCGAAATGGTGTTGTGGCTATCCAGTCTGTGGGATGATCAGCAAACCGCCATCACATACAGGGAACTGACGGATGCAATTGTCAACGGGACGCTATCACCAGAGGACCTTGCAGCATGGCAACAGGACTATGCGGTATTTTTTAATCAACATATCAAAGACATATTGCTTAACAGCGCAGAGGCTGGCGCAACTGATTATGTGTCAGCGACGTTTGGTGAAACCTTTTTTTACGCGCCGATGGAACAGAGCGTAGAACGCTGGATAACGGCGCACGGCGCGGAATGGGTAACGCAAGTCAGTCAGGAATCCAAAGATGCCATTTCCGCAATGGTACGTTACTCTGCACGCGGCAATATGACGGTGGATGAACTTGCACGGGCTATCCGACCGACAATCGGTCTGACAGAGCGGCAAGCCAAGGCAAATCTCCGCTACTACGAGCATGTGAAAGAACAGACCAAAAAGGACTTGCTGGAAAGAAATCCCCGCATAAAGGAATCAACTGCCGCCAAACGTGCACAAAAACGCGCACGAGAAGCCGCTGTCCGCTATGCCGCCAGACAGCACCGGCAACGCGCACAAACCATCGCCGAGACAGAGCTTGCGTTCGCCTACAACAAAGGGGCAGACGACGCTGTTCGCGGCGCAATGCGTGAGGGTCTGCTCCCACGTATGCGGAGAAAATGGAGTACCGCTGCCGATGAGCGGGTATGCGAGATTTGCGGAGCACTCGACGGGATGGAAATCGAGATGGACGATTCATTCTCTTTTCCATGTCGTCAGCTTTATGAAGGACAACATGAGACACCACCAGCACACCCACGATGCAGATGTGCCGTGTGTTACGTCGAAGCGGAAGAGTGAGGAGATGGACGCAATGGAATCAGGAACGATTCAGGGCACATTCAAAATCCGGAAGCAGAACGAAGATAAGCACATCGCGTTCGGCTGGGCATACCAGTGTGTATCCAAGACGGGCGAACAGATGGTAGACCACAGCGGCGACATTGTTGATGTCGCGGAAATTGAAAAAGCCGCATATAAGTTCGTGAAGCTGTACCGTGAGGGCAGCGACAATCATGAGCGCGGTGGCGTGGGCGTTGTCATCGAAAGCATGGTGTTTACCAAGGAAAAAGCCGAAGCTCTCGGCATTCCTCCCGGCGTGATGCCCGAAGGCTGGTGGGTTGGCTTTGAAGTGACCGATGAGGACGTCTGGAAGAAAATCAAGACCGGCGAATACTCCATGTTCTCAATTGAGGGAACGGCAAGCCGCGTCCAGATTTAATCCAAGCGGAAAGGAGCGAAAAAGACGATGCAAAAATTGGAAAACCTCGAAGTCACCAAGGTGGCGTTTGTGCCGGAAGGCGACAACAAAAACGCGAATGTACTTTTTTTCAAAAGTAAGCCTGCTGGAGAGCAGGGCGAACCGCTCGATAATCCTGACGGTTTGCCGGACATCAAAAGTGTCGAAAACAGCGGCGGTCAGGGAAATCCTGCCCCGACCGCCAAGACCAAGGAAACACAGGAAGGAGACGTGGTAGACGTGAACATTGACAAGAGCAAACTCACCGCCGAAGAGCTTGCACAGCTTGAGGCGTTGGAGAAGAAGGCGGGCATTCCCAAGGATGCCAACAGTACCCCCGAACCCAATACCGCCACCGGCACGACGCAGAAAGCGGCTGAAAGCAGCGACAGTGGCGAGGATATCTACAAGGGCTTGCATCCCGCCGTCGCAGCCGAACTGAAGGAACTGCGCAAGCGGGCAGACGCAGCCGAGGAGCGCGAGCTGATGGAAGTCGCCAAGAAGTATGAGCTTATCGGCAAGAAACCGGACGAACTGGCAAAGACGCTCAAGAACCTGAAAGCAGCGGGCGGCACGGCTTACGATGACATGATCGGCGTTTTGAATTCTACCCTTACGATGGTCGAAAAGTCGGGACTGTTCGACGAAATCGGCAAATCCGGCAGTAGCAACGGCGATAATCATCCCGACGCATGGGAACAGATTGAGAAACACGCCGACGAAATCCTGAAAGCGGCACCCAATATGAGCCGCACGGAGGCTATCGATAAGGCGTGTGTGCAGCATCCTGACCTTCTCGCCGAGTACGAATCTGAAAAATACGGAGGTTGAGCAATATGAGTTATTTCGGCACCACAATCAATGACAGCGCGGTCATCGTAGGCGAAAGTGCCACAGCTTTGACCAACAAGTCGTTCTATGCTGTTAAGTTTAATTCTTCTGGCAAAATCGCCGTTTGCAGCACCGAAGGCGAAACCGTCCTCGGTCTTATTCCTGCAGAGGAAGGCAACAAAGCAGCAGGCGATGACATCACCATCCAGATCAAGGACATCGGTCTTATGGTCGTGTCTGCCGCTATTGCTGCCGGTGCGGAGGTCATGACCGACGCCAACGGTAAGGCAAAGACCGCAACCACAGGAAAATTCATCATCGGCTACGCACTGAAAGCGGCGACCGCCGCCGGTGACATTATTCCCATACAGATCAGTAAATCAGGTTACAAGCCTGCTGCGAACTAATGAACAGGAGGAACGAGAATGAACAGTAAAAGCAACGGTGCTATCCAGGCAGCAATTGCCAAAGGCTGGAAGCCGAATAATTACCTTACCAATCTGTCGATGGCGTACTTCGCCAATCCTGCGGATTTTGTGGCTACCAGAATCTTCCCGATCTGTCCGGTTCCGCAGTCCAGCAGCTACTATTACAAGTTCAGTAAAGCAGACCTCGCACGTGATAACGTGAGCAGAAAGCCCGCGTTCGGAAAGGTTCAGCCCGCTGTTATGGGACAGACAGATGATACCTATAAGTGCGAGGTAGATCAGATCATCGTCGGTATCGACCAGATCAGCGCACTTGATTACTCCCGCAGCCGCGCTCCCGGCGTCGCAGACCCCAGAAGGGCAAAGGTGCGCTTCGCTTCTGAACAGATGCTGCTCCATCAGGATGTTCTTTTTGCGAAGAAGTTCTTCAAAGCCGGTGTATGGACAAACGAATGGGAAGGCAAGGCGAGCAGCCCCGGTTCCAATGAATTTCTCAAATTCAGCGACAGCAACTTCGACCCTGTACATTTCTTCGATGAGCGGAAGAAGGACATCAAACTGTCTGGTCGCAGAACCCCGAACAAGCTCTGTCTCGGTCTGGAAGCCTTTAACGCGCTCAAAATTCATGGCGACATCATCGAGCGTGTGAAATACACAGGCAGCACCGCCAATCCCGCGACGGTCAACGAGCGCGTTCTCGCACAGCTTTTCGGCATTGATGAAGTACTGGTTCTGGAAAGCACCTACAATGCCGCCGGTCTCGGTCAGGAAGATATGGAATTCATCTGCGACCCGAAGGGTGCGCTGCTCTGCTATACCACCAATGCCCCCGCCATCGATGAACCGTCCGCAGGCTATATCTTTACATGGGATATGCTCGGTAACGGTCAGTTTGTGGCGTTCGATCAGTACGAAGGCGAAAAAGGCACTCACAGTGAATTCATCGAGGGTCTTATGTCCTGCGACATGAAGAAGACGTCCGATGACCTGGCTATCTACTTCAAGAACTGCGTATAAGAGGAGGCGTAAACGATGAACGGCTATATCACGCTTAAGACTGCCGTGTTCAACGGCATCACCTATCCGGCTGGGGCGACCGTTCCGCCCGATGCCGTTCTTCCGTCTCGCGTTCCCACGCTCGTTCGAAACGGTGTCATCAAGGAGATTGACAACCCTGCGGACTTCCCAGAAAGTGGCTCAAATTTTCCTTGTGAGAGCGTTTTGGAGAGCATTAAGGTAAACTTGCCTATCGCCACTGAAAACGGCATTATGGAGCTTCCTACGGAAACTGAGGACATCGTTACGGTGGTTCGCATTCTCCAAATGAAGAAAGATGAGGCTATTACCGCTATCGCTGACGTGGATTCTGAGGATGCTCTTATCGTCCTTGACGCTTGTACCAAGGCGCAGGATATCAAGAAAGCGATCAGAGAGAAAGTCAGGGTGCTGGGCGGTGACGCATAATGCCGAGAGCGACTTACACCTACGACCCGTCAAAAATCGGAGAGCGCGGCAAAGACCGTATGCGGTTTGAACTTGGAGACACCGAGGTCAGCGGCGAAGGTCAGGCTGCCGCACTTTCTGACGAGGAGTACAACGCAATTCTCGAATCCTATCCCGGCAAATGGCGCCGGGCGAAGCTGGCACTGGTGGAAAGCATCATGCGCCGCTTCGCGTATGAGATTGATGAAAAAGTGGGTCCCATGACGCTGTCCCTGCAAGAACGATATGAAAGCTGGAAGGCGATGTATGACCAACTCAAAAGCGAAGTGTCAAGCATGTCCGTTCCGCTGGCAAATGCCGCAGCGGTGAGCAATGACCATTATTTCTACGAGGGCATACACAACAATCCGAATTCAGGAGGCACCGAATTGGACGAAGGCGGGAAGAAAAATGTACCATAGAATTGGCTATCACCGTCCCGAAAATCTCTGGAAAGACTTCTTTATCGAAATCAAAACAGAGGGAACCGACAGCCGAGGGCGCAGTAAAGAAAGCTACTCGGTCTATCCTCCCATCTATGTCCGTGCCACCTTGTGCGGTGCGTCGCCTGATCAACAGCTCAAATATCAGCAGATGGGGCATCCGATCACTCATGTCATCGGTCATGTCGGTCAACCAATCGCCAAGGCTGGCGACCGATTGACGATGGACAACAGGGTATTCTACGTTAAAGGCGTAGATAACCCCGGTGAGCAGGACATCTGGTCGGTATATTACTGCGAGGAAAGGAGCGACACACACGATGTCAACCAATTGGAATGAAGCGGAATCCGAGATGCAGGGACACATACAGGATGTGCTCAGACAAACCCGCAGACGTGCAGAATCATGTACGGTCAGAGCTTCCAATGAACTGCGCAATGCCGCTCTCGAAGTACTGCGTGGACAGCGATCCGGTCGTATGTACCGACTGCCTCATTCAGGCTCTTACTACACTGCTTCCGCACCCGGTGAACCTCCTGCGGTAAGAACCGGAATGCTGCGGATGTCGTGGGGGCTGAGAGCGTCGGGCGACGGCAGGGGGAATTATGTGGCGGCTATCCAAACACACATTCCCTATGCGGCGTGGCTCGAAAACGGTACTCGCAGAATGGCACCAAGACCGTACAGGGAAAAAATTATCGAACGGGCAAAGCCAGGCGTCATCAGGATTTTTTCCGAGATAAACAAGTGAGGTGAATCGCGTGTCAGTCTTAATCACTGCACCCACCACATCAATTGATAAAACCCAAATCAAGAAGGGCGATTTTATTCGCGCTCAGTATCACGCGTGGTCATCCGCGTATAACGGTTTGGTCGCCGCTGTCTCATCGTCTGAAATTCGCGTTTTGTATATTGTCAAAAGCGGCAACATGACAAATTATATCACAATTCCTGTGGAAGAAATCGCTTCCGGACTGTGGGAATTGTCGTGGAGCAGTAATTTCACCGACATCAGAACGGAGGGCGCTTATGACACTTGAAGACTTACTGTATAACCGTCTCACCTCCGATGAATCGCTGTCGGCGAAATTAACCACATATGGCGATAAGTCAGCCGTGTTCTACCAGACGGCTCCTGACGATACTGCTACCGGCTGGGATCAGCGCAATCAATATCCGAGAATCGATTATATTATCGATTACATCAAAAACCCAGAGCGCAAAACCAGCGGCGTGTTGACCATGAATATCCTCTGTAGCAGCGACGGAATTACGCCTGAAGAAATTGAGCCGATTGCCAGAAATCTTTTGTGCGGTGTGTTTTTCATCCCCGATAAGACGCCATACTGTGTGGCTTGGAACCGCAGCGACGTTTTTAACGTCAAAACTGGGGACGGATTGATTATCGGGATTACTGTCACATTTGATGTGTATGCCTTCCCGCAGCAGGAAACAACCGACCCCGACCCCGTTCTTGCTATCAATCATTTTATTGCTCAGACGTTCCCCGAAATGACCGTCATAGGGCATACACGTAATGTCGGACAGTCGTTTGCTCCCACATCGGAAAATCCCGCCGTATATTGGCGCGTGGAATCCCTCAACACACAGAGAGAAACCAATACCGTGGTATGGCTTGACGGCGTTTTACGCGGTCACGTGTTCGCTGATGGCGAGGAAACGACGTGGCTGAGATGTATCGCTGATCCTCTCGCGCTCAACGGTGAAGTGACCATGTTGGACGATTCGCCCATGTTCATTCGCAAGCTGACGATTGACAATACAAGCGATATGCTATCTATGGGGCAAATTAAACTTGACGTCCGCTTCGGGCTGCTCCGTCGCTTTGGCAGTCAGTATCCGATGGTCAAGCCATATTTCACTTTCAAACAGGAGGCAAAATTCAATGTCTAAGAAACCAACCATAGAATCAAATGCACCGCCGGAACCTGAATACTCCGTCGAAGAATACGCGGCGGCGGCGCGTTCTATGTTCGGCACATCGCCCGATATAGTCGTTGCCGCATTCTCAACGGCGGGCATCGTATCAGCTACACTCACAGCAGCGACACAGATCATTAATGAATTTCGCAATAAGGAGGTAATGTGAAATGGGAACTTTCACGGTTGGCGAGACGAAAATTCGTCCCGGCGAATATCATCGCTTCGAGAACGCAGGGGGAATTTCTCTTGTGGGAGCAAGAAACGGTGTTGTCGCAGGCATCATTAAATCGAATTGGGGTCCGTTAAATCAGGTTGTGGCTTTTTCTCCCAGCACCACTATCAAATCTGTCTTCGGCTCCGGTCAGACTGAACAGCTTATTACCGAGATGTTCAAGGGCGGCGCGAATACCGGCTATTTCATTCGCGTCGGCACAGGCGGCACCGCTGGCAGCGTCACACTGAAGGACAGTGCCACCGAATCCGTCAATGCTGTCACGATCACCGCGAAATATGTCGGCGCGAGAGCTTTCACGGTTACTATCCGCGACAGTCTGGTAAACAGTTCCAAGAGAGAATGTATCGTTTACGACGGTACATCGGAATTTGAGAAGATCACCTTCTCAAAGAATCCTTCCGGCGGAGAAGCAGCGGCTTTGGTTGCTGCCATCAACGCCGACAGCAAATATTTCACCGCTGAAAAAGTGTCAGACGGAAACGGTACTCTTGCCGCTGTGGCGCAGAGAGCATTTTCGGCAGGAACCAACCCGACGGTCAACAATGACGCCTATTCAAATGCGCTTGGTGTACTGGAAGCTTACTCTTTCAATGTGCTGTGTGTCGATACCGAAGATACCACCGTACACGCACTGGTGCAGGCATTCATCGACAGAACCTATGCCGCCGGTCAGTATCCTATGGCTGTATTGTCAGAACAGAATACCGCATCCAACACTGTCGATGTAAGAATGGGACATGCGGCGGCATTCAACGATGCCAAGATTATCTACGTTCTCAATGGCGGTCAGACCGCCAACGGGGTAACTGTGGAAGGCTATCTCAACGCAGCGAGAATCGGCGGCATTATCGCCGCTGTCCCCGCCAATCAGAGTGTCACCCACTATGTTGTCAGTGGTTACGCCGGGCTATCCGAGGCGCTGACCAATACGCAGATTGAGACAGCTTTGCAGAAAGGATGCCTGGTTCTTTCCACCAACAGTTCCGGGCAGGTGTGGATTGAACAGGGAATCAACACGCTGATCACTCCCAGTGGAGATGAGGATGACGGCTGGAAGAAAATCCGTCGCGCCAAGACCCGCTTCGAGCTTATGCAGCGTATCGGTGATACCGTTGCCCGGCTTGTCGGAAAAGTCAATAACGATACGGACGGCAGATCGGCAGTGGTTTCTGCGGGACAGAATATCATCAACACAATGGTTGCCGAGGGCAAGCTCAGTGCTGGAACGATGGATGAGGACGAGGACAGACCGGCTCAGGGCGACAGCGCATGGTTTGTGATTGCCGTGGACGACGTTGACAGTATTGAGAAATTTTATCTCACATACCGTTTCCGGTTTGCGCCCGGAGAAAATGAAGAATAAGGAGGATGAATCTGATGCTGAACAAAAGCAGTGCAACCGATGTCCGTAAGGTTCTCACCGGAAAGGACGGCGCTATCCTTGACGATTCGGGAACCATGCTGGCAACTGTGGAGAGCTTCCAGTCGCAGGTGAATGTGACCAACGCGAAATATCAGCCTCTTGGCGATATGCAGGAGCATGAAGCACCTCAATCTTATGCCGTGACGCTGACGATGTCCCAGATCGTCATCAAGGACGACAAGTTCATTCAGGATTTGGTGTCTGCTCTTGCCAAGGGAGAAATGCCTGTTTGGAATTTCCAGGGGCTTGTGAAGGGCAGGAACGGCAGCGAGGAACGTATGAATTATCGCGGATGTATTCCTTCCGGAAATATCGATCTCCAGAATCTGAGTGTCGGCGATCTGATCAAGAGAGCGTGGAATTTCGCCGTCAACGAACCGCCTGAGCTTAAAAAGCTGCTCTCGGCTTAACGCAATTCAAAAAAGGAGTGTTTTATCATGAACATCGACGAAGTAATTACCGAAAGAGAAACGGAAACAGATCAGGAAACGGCACAGGAGACCCTGCGCACCTATGAAAACGATATTCTCGGCGGGCTGCTCGCCGCTGCCGGATTCTCTGAGGATGAAAACGAAATTGTCCCCATCGAAATCAAACGCAACGGCGTTACCTATCTGCGGTTCCGGATCAGACCTCTGTCTGAAGAGGAATACGAAAGATGTCGTGAACTGCATACGCGTTACGTGAAAAATAAGCATTTTGGCGGCATCAGGATTCCCGAAAACACTGATAATGCAAAATATCGCTCCGAGCTGATTTATACCGCTACGGTTGCCGAAGACCGCGAGAAAATCTGGGATAACAAGGCGGCATGGAAAAAGCTCGATGTCATGAGCGGACGTGAACTGATCGGACGTGTACTCAAGCCCGGCGAAAAAGATGCCATCATCGACCGTCTCGACGAAATCAGCGGGTACACTTCGCTGGAAGAAGTTGCAAAAAACTGATCATGGCGGGAGGCAGGGCAACATTGCTTCATCACATTTTTCAACGGCAGGGAATCCCGCCTGATGAAGTGATGTCCAAGCCTCCAGGCGTCCGAGCTTTTATGTTCGCCTCAACGCTTCTTCACGTCGAGGAAGAACACGGTAATCAAGGAGGTGAGGACGCATAATGGCAAAGGAAGCCTTTATTATCGAAATTCCTGTTTCCGTCACGGACAACACAGGGCCCGGACTTGATTCTGCTTCACAAAAGGTCACTGCCTTTGATAAGGCGCAGGAAAAGATGCAGAAACATCTCGATAAATTCAACAGGTCGAGATGGAAAGTGGCACTCGAAGCCACCGATAGAGCTACCAATGTAATTTCGAGGATTGGCACAAATGTGAGAAACCTCACCGGTCGAGTATGGCGAATCACCATGAGCGTGGTAGACAGGGCAACCGCTCCGATACGAGGTATTTTCGGTTTTGTGAATCGCTTTCTGAAAAATCCGATTGTTCAAGCTGGTGCAGTCCTAGGCGTTAGTTTTGGATTTAAGGATGTCATAAACACATATGGCTCTTTTGAGAGCGTGATGAGTAAAGTCAAAGCGCTCAGTAAACCCACGGAAAAACAGTTTGAACAACTGAACGCCAAAGCAAAGGAACTTGGTGCAACCACCAAATACACCGCTACCGAGGTCGGCGAAGCCATGTCTTACATGGGAATGGCTGGCTGGAAAACAGACGATATGCTTGGCGGTATCAGCGGTATCCTTTCCCTTGCAGCAGCTTCCGGCGAAGATTTGGCGAAAACTTCGGATATTGTCACCGATGCGCTTACGGCATTTGGATTAAAGGCGGGTGATGCCACACACTTTGCGGATGTTTTGGCTGTGGCATCATCGAGTGCCAACACAAATGTCGGCATGATGGGTGAAACCTTCAAGTATGTGGGTGCTGCGTCAGGCGCACTTGGTTACAGCATTGAAGACGTCGCTTTGGGCATTGGCTTGATGGCAAATTCAGGTATCAAATCATCTCAGGCGGGTACAGAGTTAAACTCTATCTTCACACGTTTATCCACTAATTCCAACGGAGCGCGTGACGCGATTGAAAAACTGGGGATCAAGTTTTATAAATCGAATGGTTCCGCGAGATCGTGGGGAGAAGTACTGGAAGATATCCGAAAAAAGACCGCCAACATGACCAAAGAAGAAAAGATCAACTTCGCCAATAAAGTTGCGGGACAGAGAGCACAGGCAGGTCTTCTCGCCATGCTCAACGCATCGCAGGAAGATTATGACAAGCTCGCTGAAAGCATTAAAAACGCCGACGGTGCGGCTGCGGAAATGGCGGCAACCATGCTTGACAATATGGAGGGGTCATTCACCCTTCTCCAATCCGCTGTGGATGGCGTAAAAAATTCTCTTGGTGAACGATTATCCCCTTATATGCGAAGTTTTGCGGATTGGCTGACAGGAAAAATGCCTGCGGTTGAAACTGCGATCGGTCATGCGATGGATTTCGTAGACGAAAAAATATCTTGGCTCAAAGACACTATTCACGATTTTACGTCCGGCGAGGATTG